>NZ_CAXCCZ010000041.1:0-8774 GCF_963981275.1 uncultured Candidatus Thioglobus sp.
CATAGAAGAAAATAGTGATGAGCAAATGGTGGTTCAATTGTCTCCTGTGCAGCTGGCTAAAGAAATTAAGCTATTAGAAAAGCAAATGTACAAACTGGCCAGTGATCTAGAGTTTGAGCGTGCTGGCGAGGTGCGTAACCAGATAAAGAAATTAAAAGATTCTCAATTTAAAGCAGCCTTATGAATACCGATTTAAACATTACTGAAATTTTTTATTCACTGCAAGGCGAGGCAAGAGAGGTAGGATTGCCAAGTATTTTTGTCCGCTTAACAGGCTGTCCTTTGCGCTGCACTTATTGCGATACTGAGTATGCTTTTAAGGGTAATAATCTCATGAGTATAGATACAATTATGAGTGAAGTTTCTCAGTATAACACTCGCTATGTTTGTGTTACAGGTGGCGAGCCGTTGGCACAAATTAATTGCCATATTTTGCTAGATACACTGATAAAAAACAACTATCAAGTGTCACTAGAGACCAGTGGCAGTATTGATATAAAAGAGGTAAATCCGGGTGTTTCTATTGTTATGGATGTTAAAACCCCTAGCTCAAATGAAGCGGGGCAAAATTTGTATAGCAATATTAAGGAGTTACAAATCAAAGATCAGCTTAAATTTGTGATTGGATCGCGCCATGATTTTGACTGGAGTGTCGATATCTTAAGCCAATACCCAACTCAGGCGGGCGTGTTATTCTCCCCTGTATTTGATCAAATAACCCCAACCCAATTAGCTAATTGGGTTCTTGAATCTCAACTAAATGTGCGCATGCAAGTGCAGATGCATAAAGTACTTTGGGGTGAAGAAAAGGGTAAGTAAGACTTTTAGTAAACAGTTATTTTATTAACTAAAGGGGTTATTTTTGCCAGTTTTGGAATGGAAATAATCAGACAATTGTCTTTAAACTCTGCGTTAATATTGTTTGTATCCGCATCAACAGGTAATGAATAAGATTGTGAGAATTTACTTGATGAAGTGCGAGAACTGTTGTTTGTCCGTTCAGTTTTTTGCACATTACCATTAATATGGATCATGCCATCTTTACTGGTTATATCTAGGTTTTCTTTGGCTAAGCCATTAACTTCAACTTCAATCATGTATCGATTAGATTGGCGATCAAAAAAACGTTTAGTTTGTGCGCCAAACATGCTTTGATTTTGTGTAGCACGCACTTCATTGTTAAATTGTTGAAATTGCTTGTTAAAGTTTGACCAGACACTATTATTAAAAAAAGCATCTTGGAATGGCTGATTGGCCATGGCGCCACTTGACACTAGCAGTGCGGCTAATAATGTATTTTTCATACCTCTCCCCAGATAATAAATGAAACTAAAGAATCTAATATAAAGTAAATGGCCATATTTATCAAGGAGCAATGTAAACCTTAACTACTAAAACGAATTAAGACAATTTATCGTCAGCGACATGGTACTTTGGATCTTCTAAAATATTAACCTCAACCAAGTTTTTAGCAGTTTTTAATAGTAGTCGGCATTCGGCGCTTAAATGTTGAAGGTGTAGAGTTTTTCCTACTCTTTTATAACGCTCGGCTAATTTATCAATCGCTTGAATGGCAGAGTGATCTAATGCTCTAGCATCTCCAAAATCAACATACACATCATCTGTATCTGATTTAGGATCAAATAATTCTTGGAAGTGTTCTTTTGAGGCAAAGAATAAAGTGCCTGTAATTTTGTAGACATTATCACCATGATCATTTTGTTCTTTCTTGATGTAAATCTTACTGGCTGATTCCCAGGCAAAAGATAGGGCGGATAAAATTACACCAACAACCACTGCTAAGGCTAAGTCACTGGTCCATAGAGTGATTACTGCTACTGATATTCCAGCAATAATATCGAGTACTGGAATCTTGCCAAATAACTTCAACGTACACCATTGGAATGTTCCAATAACCACCATCATCATTACGCCAATCAATACAGCAATAGGAATCATCTCAACGTATTCAGATAAGTAAACAATAAATACTAACAATGCTAGAGAAGCAACAATGCCTGATAGACGACCGCGACCGCCTGATTTGACATTAATAATACTTTGACCCACCATAGCACAACCACCCATGCCACCAAAAAGACCAGTTGCTGAGTTTGCAAGACCTTGACCAATACTTTCACGATTTGGCTGTCCTGTGGTTTCTGTTAGGTCGTCAACAAGATTTAAAGTTAACAGGCTTTCAATTAAGCCAACCGCTGCTATTGTTATTGCAAATGGCAATATTACCTGTAGCATTTCTAAATCAAATGGCACGTCAGGGATGTGGAATGGAGGAAGGCCACCTTTAATAGAGGCTATATCACCAACAGTGCGTGTTTCGATACCTAGGGCGATTACTGCGATAGTTCCAGCAATAACAGCAACCAAGATTGCAGGTACAGTCTTGGTAATTTTTGGCAAGAAATGAATGACTGCCATGGTTATTGCAGCAATAGCCAGCATAATTAATAGTGGCTCGCCAGTAATCCATGTGCCGTCTTCGAGTTCAAACTGCTTGATTTGCCCAGCAAAGATAACCAGGGCAATACCATTTACAAAGCCTAAAAATACAGGATGAGGTACTAGACGGATGAACTTACCCAGTTTAAGTACACCAAATAATATTTGAAAAATTCCGGCCAAAATTACTGCGGCGAATAAGTATTCCGTGGCTTGTTCGAGTGTCCCACCTTGTTCAAGAATCATGGCAATTAGAGGGGCAACCACCACAGCTACCGCACCAGTTGCGCCAGAAATCATACCTGGGCGACCACCTGCGATTGATGTCACTAAGCCAATAGTGAATGCGGCGTACAAACCAACCAGCGGATTAACACCTGCAATTATGGCAAAAGCCACCGCTTCAGGTACTAGTGCCAAAGCAACGGTTAGGCCCGATAAAATATCATTTTTAGGATTTGTAGAGGCGTATTTATTAATCAATGAAAACAGCATGTTTTTCCTTGTTGGTGAATTTAAAGTAAAAATTAATTATGTACTAGAACCTGGTACAACAGGCGTTGAAGACTTGACGTTAGTATTTTGTGCACGATGGCGCATCACATGATCCATAATCACCATTGCTAGCATAGCCTCGGCAATTGGTGTTGCGCGAATGCCAACACAAGGATCATGACGACCTTTGGTGACAACCTCAATTGGACTGCCGTCTTTATCAATACTTTCAATTGGCAGGCGCAAGCTAGAAGTAGGTTTAAGCGCCATTGATACTAATAGATCTTGGCCAGAAGTAATACCACCCAATGTGCCACCAGCATGATTGGATTTAAATCCGTCTATGGTAATCGCATCACGGTGCTCTGTGCCTTTTTGAATAACTGATTCAAAACCAGCGCCAATTTCCACACCTTTAACGGCGTTGATACTCATCATTGCATGGGCTACATCAGCCTCAATACGATCAAAGATTGGTTCACCAAGCCCTACAGGCATATTAGTAGCAACCACATTAACACGAGCACCAATTGAATCGCCAGATTTTCTCAGGGCGTCCATGTATTCCTCCAGCTCTGTAACTTTACTGGCATCAGGGCAGAAAAATGGATTGTTGTGTACTTCAGACCAATCTAGCATTTCAGCTTCAATGGGCCCGAGTTGTTTTAAATAGCCTTTAATTTCAATGCCTAAATTTTCTTTTAAGTATTTTTTGGCGATACCACCACAAGCAACACGCATTGCAGTTTCTCTGGCAGATGATCTACCACCACCACGATAATCTCTAAAGCCATATTTTTGATCATAAGTATAGTCAGCATGGCCTGGGCGGAAAGTGTTGGCAATATTGCCATAATCTTTAGAGCGTTGATCAGTGTTTTGAATGATCAATGCGATAGAGGTGCCTGTAGTTTTACCTTCGAAGGTGCCTGATAAAATCTTGACTAAATCTTCTTCACGACGCTGTGTCGTATGGCGAGAAGTACCTGGCTTTCTTAGGTCTAAATCGCCTTGTAAATCAGCTTCGCAAAGATCCATTCCAGGAGGGCAGCCATCAACAATACCAACTAAAGACTCGCCGTGAGATTCACCCGCTGTGGTGATTGTAAATAATTTTCCAAAAGAATTGCCCGACATACTGCTAACCTAAGTATTTAATATGAAATTAATTATACCTAGGTGCTTGGTTATTTCACTAGTTTGTTATATAGCCATGCCAAAACTAAGCCACCAATAGCAGCATCAACAAATGCCCACACCATACCAATTAAGATTCCTGTCAAGCTGAGTGAATAGCCTAGATAAATGCTTGAAAAAAAGCTGGTTATATTATGTAAATAGCTATCAGAAAATAGAGCCACAATCGAGATGAACAATATTGCCAATGACCATAGAACTCCTAAAGAGAGTGCCAAGGCCTTGGTGTCGAGTTTTTGATGCATAATTCAGTTTTGTGGTTAGTTAAATGTATTGTACGACTAAAAACTACTGTGTATTAGGCTTAATGCCAACTATTTTGGTTATCAAAAGCATGAGTACACCACTGAATACAAGGGCGGCCGTCACGTACAGTGCATGATTATAATTACCCGATTGCTCAGTTAGTGTTACAGCGTATAAAGGTGCGCTTACTTGCCCAATACCGTAGGCAACGGTGAGAGCACCCATTAGCATAACTGGATTATCACCAGCAATCTTACCGCCTAAATGCATAAAAAGTGCCACTAGCCCTACAAACGTGCCACCATACAAAATACCAGATAATAGATTTAAATAAAGATTGTGACTTAAAGTTGGGATCAAAATACCAACTATTTGAATACTCATGGCAATGATGATAATATTAACACTGCCATGTTGATGCGCTAGACGCATCCAAATAATTGAAGAAGGGATTCCAGCTAGGCCCACTAATAACCAAGTTGAGCCAGCAAAAGACTCGAGCCCTGGCAGTGATTGAATAATGGTTGGTAAAAAAGTGCCTTGAACCACCATCCCTACACCTTCGGTAAAATAAGCCAAAATTAAGATGATTACAAAACTAGAAAACAATTTTTTGTTCAAGGTGTGGGTGACTGTGTTTGCCTGAATTTTTTGATGGCTGGATAAAATATACCAAGGATAAGGTGAGACTAGTGCGGCGCTAAGTGCTAGCATTAGCCAAGAGGCTTGCCAAGAATTTTCAGTTAAAACCAATCTGGCAATAACATCTGCCAGTGCCAAGGCAATGGCAATGCCAGAAAAGTAAATCCCCATTGCTTTGGTTTTATCTTTAAAGTCAAGCTTAACCATAACAATTGCTGCACCCACAACCAGTGTCATAGCCGCACCAAAACCTGCCAAGATTCTACTAAAGATTAGCCATAAATCAGAGGTGGTAATCCCCATAATAATCGTTGTAATAACACACAGAATTAAGCCAAATCTGAAGTATTTAATTTTAGTATTAATATCTTTTATAAAAACGGCAAATAGCGCACCCAGCAAATAACCAACGTAATTAGTTGAAGCCAAGATACCAGAGAAAGTGAGCGACAAAGCTTGGTCGGCCAACATGGAAGGTAGTAGCGATGTATAAGCAAAGCGAGCGACACCAACACCAACAAACAGACCTATAATTCCGGCTAACAAAATATTAAAATTATTGTTTTTATCTAGTAAATTAATGCGACTCACAATGTACGGACTGATTCAATTTAAATATCAGTATACAGCTAACAGTACAGCTTAAATATTGCTTATCATGTTAATATATCGCATTTTAAAAACTTATTCAGATGATGGTCAAATATACTCAGCTTGGTAGTAGTGATTTAGTGGTGTCAAATATTTGCCTTGGAACCATGACGTTTGGTCAGCAAAATACTGAAAAAGAAGCGCATCAGCAGCTTAATTATGCGACAGATCAAGGAATAAACTTTATTGATACCGCTGAGATGTACCCTGTGCCGCCACGTGAAAACACTGTCTATTCCACCGAAAGCATTGTGGGTAGTTGGATTAAAAAAAATCCAAGAGATAAAATTATTTTAGCTACCAAGGCAGCTGGCAGTGCACGCGGCATGCCTTGGGTTCGAGATGGTGAGCATGCCTTTAATCGTACCAATTTGCGTAGTGCTGTGGAAGGGTCGCTTAAGCGCCTACAAACAGACTATATTGATTTGTATCAGCTGCATTGGCCTGAGCGCAACACACCGATGTTTGGCCAATATTTGTTTAATCCAGAGCAAGAGCGAGAATACACCGATTTTGCTGAAACGCTACAGGCTTTATCTGAGCTAATCAATGAGGGGAAAATTAGACATATTGGTCTGTCTAATGAATGGCCTTGGGGTTTGATGCAGTTTTTAAATACCTCAGAACGAGAAAGCCTGCCAAGAGTGGTAAGTATGCAAAATGCCTATAATTTGATTAATCGCACTTATGACTCATCACTCAGAGAAATGGGCTATCGTGAAAATGTGCCATTTTTGGCTTACTCTCCTATGGCATTTGGCCACCTCAGTGCAAAATATATCAACGATCCAAAAGCTCAGGGGCGAGTAAATGATTTTGACGGATTTGCTCAACGCTATGAAAAACCTAGCGTTGAGCCTGCGATTAAAGCTTACGCGGCTTTAGCTCAAGAATTAAACATTACACCAGCCACACTCGCACTCGCATTTACTTATTCACGTTGGTTCTGTGCCAGCAGCATTATTGGTGCCACCAATATGGATCAGCTCACAGAAAATATTAATGCTATTAATTTTGAATGGAGTGATGAGGTTGAGCAAGCGATTGAAGCTATTCATTTAAAGTTTTTCAATCCCGCGCCGTAGTACAATAATTATGGTGCCCTCGAGCCGATTCGAACGGCTGACCTGCCGCTTAGGAGGCGGCTGCTCTATCCAGCTGAGCTACGAAGGCAAGTGTACTATTATCGAGTAAATCTAAGCTAAGATTTGGCTAATAATTGTATTGGCATTATTGTAATCAATGCTAATTGGCTTTAAGTTTGATTTTGTTTTCAGTACTAATGATGGAAAGCTATTGACACCGAGTGAGCGCATTAATGCGATATCTTTAAGTAATAATAACTGTATTTTTTCGCTATTTAGGTTTTTTCCAAATTTTTTAATATCGATATCTAGTTGATCGGCCAGTGCAATCAGAGTATTTGTTTCTGATGGATTTTGAGCGTCTAAATAGTAAGATTGTTGAATTAATTGAGTCATTTTTACCTCTAATTGAGGATTTTGCTCTCTAATAGCGATCACTGCACGACAAGCGGGGTAAGTAGAGCGCTTGGGTTGGCAGTTTTTCCAAAAATCATGGTTGAATTTAGTGCCAGGAATGGTCATTTCGATTTTTTGCCAATTTTTTTGAATATATTCACGCATTTCATTTGACATAATTTCACTAGAATCTGGCGCCAATCCACCAAGTATGTGCTGAATGTTAATATCATCTGGCAATGCTTTTTTAACTTGCTCCCAAGTCTTTTCAAATCCCCAGCACCAAGAGCACATTGGATCATGTATGTAATAAAGTGTCTTTAAGTCCATGTAATAAACTGGTTGATTAAGCGTACAATAATAACCATATTACACGTAAAAATTGGAGTGAAAAAAAATGAATTTAAAAACAATAAGTGTTATGCCTTTGTTGTTAATATCATCAATGTCATTTGCCGGTAGCTATACAGACACAGCGACAGTTAATTCTGTGGATAAGATATACAAAACACATACCATTCGTGAGCCGTATCAAGATTGTTATATTAAGGAGTTTTATCAAGGCGATAGTGATGGCTCTGCCACCAATGAAATTGTGGGCGGATTATTTGGCGGACTGATTGGTAATCAGTTTGGTGGTGGTGATGGCAAAGATGCATTGACAGTAGCAGGTGCTTTATTGGGTGCTTCTCTTGCGCATGATGATGAGCTGGCTAAAGCCAAAACAGGTCGAGTGGTGAGTCGTGAAGTGTGCGAAACCAAGTACCGCTCAGAAACACAAAAGCGCTTAAGCCATTACCGCGTTGAGTATGAGTATGATGGTCGTACATTTACCTACACAACTAAAAACAAACCTTATGGTGATCGTATTAAGATTAAGGTTGAAGTTTCGCCAAAATAATCCGTGGAAATAAAAAAAACTTTTGAGCAGGTAAGTGATCTTGCAAAGCAAGGCGATGCTCAATCACAGTATGAGTTAGCGCTTTGTTATGATTTGGGGATGGGGGTCGATAAAGACTTACCACAAGCATTTGAATGGTATCAGAAATCTGCTGACCAAGATTATGCAAAAGCACAGTATAATTTGGGCATTTTTTACGCCTTAGCGAAGTCAGTCGATAAGGATATTGAGCAATCAAAATTTTGGATCAGAAAAGCCAATGAAAATGGCTATTCTGGTGGCAGTATTTTTTAAATAGGAATAAGCATGAAAGACATTAAACTTGAAGATAGATTGATTTTTGCATTGGACGTGCCAGAAGTTGCACAGGCTAAAGATTTAGTCAATCAGTTGGATGACAGTGTTAATTTTTATAAAATTGGCATGGAGTTGCTAATGACAGGCCAATACTTTGAGTTAATGGACTGGTTAATTGCTAAAGACAAAAAAGTATTTGTTGATCTTAAGTTTTTTGATGTGCCAGAAACTGTGGGTAGAACCATTGCCCGTTTGAGCCAGACAGGCGCAACCTTTGCCACCATTCATGGTAATCAAGGCTTAATGGAAAAAGCAGCTGAAAATAAAGGCGATCTTAAGGTTTTAGCGGTAACCGCTTTGACTAGTTTGGATCGTGGTGATTTAGATGATTTAGGCTTTGATTG
>NZ_CAXCCZ010000042.1:0-8461 GCF_963981275.1 uncultured Candidatus Thioglobus sp.
GACTATTTCTCCTGAAAAGGACGTAGATGGCTTCCATAGTGAAAATATCGGCAAACTCATGCAAAATAAGCCTTATTTACGCCCATGTACGCCCAAAGGGGTGATGACCATGCTGGCAACCACTGGTATTGATTTAGTGGGCAAAGATTGTGTCGTTGTTGGCGCTTCTAATATTGTTGGCAGACCGATGGCAATGGAGCTTTTAAATGCTCGTGCAACGGTCACCATATGTAACAGTAGAACCACCAATCTATCTACTAAGCTTCAACAAGCTGATGTGATTGTGGCTGCTGTTGGTATTCCACAGATGATTCAAGGTGATTGGGTTAAGCCAGGTGCGGTGGTGATCGATGTGGGTATTAATCGATTAGACAGCGGAAAATTAGTGGGTGATGTTGACTTTGATTCGGCCACTGCAAATGCCGCCTGGATGACACCTGTACCAGGTGGCGTTGGCCCTATGACCATTGCAACCTTGTTAGAAAACACACTCACCGCTTACCAAAATAGGAAATAAAATCATGAAATTATTATTAAAAGCCTTTAGAAATGGATTCGGCGCTTTGATTGCGCTGGTTAGTCGATTGATTCCAGTTAAAAAAGTTAAAAGAGATGCACAAGCACAAGCATTGGCTGACGAAAAAGCATCAAAAATTGAATTGTATCAATTTTTCCCTTGCCCATTTTGCATTATGAGTAGAAGAGTTATTAGAGGCTTAAATATTAAAATTGTTACTCGTGATGCACAAACACGAGGTGGTAAATACCGTGAAGAGTTGCTAAAGGAGGCTGGCAAAGTTCAGGTGCCTTGTTTAAAAATTACAGACAACGGCAAGGTTACCTGGATGTTTGAGTCGGCAGATATTAAAACTTATCTTGAAAAAGAGTTTGGCTAATTAAAACTATAGGTTTTTAATGTCAAATTTGACCGGATCGGCCTGAATAATTTTTGGTACAAAAATCAGATTTCCGTATAAAGAATAGCCATTTTTGCTGGCCATATCATTAAGAGGTAGGTTCATTTCCTTGCCTTGATCATTAATTACCAGCATGCCGTTATCAAGTTTGATATGACCAATTGGACCCCCAATAAAAGTTTCCAACTCGTCAGTGCCGAATGATTCATTGTTGTCAATAGGCTTGATGCTAATTGGGTCGCCTGTTGGGTGGTAAAGCATTGATGAAGGCCAATTGTATTGTTCTGACATGGTGTAAATCCTTGTGCTGTTATTTAGGTAAAAAGTCTTTTAATTGCTTGATGCTGTTATCAAGCTCTTCTTGAGAGTTGGCAATAATATTAATATGACCAAGCTTTCTATTTTTACGTTCTGATTTGTCATATAAATGCAGGTGTGCGTTAGCCATTTTTAGAGCAATATCAGTTGGACCCAATTCGCCAATAATATTAATCATGGCGCTGAAGTTGTGAACGGGTGATGTGTCACCAAGCGGCATCCCTGTAATCGCACGAATGTGATTTTCAAACTGAGAAGTATTGGCACCTTCAATACTCCAATGCCCAGAGTTATGTACGCGTGGTGCCATCTCATTCACCACTAAGCCACTGTCCGTTTCAAATAATTCAATGGTTAAAACACCTACGTGATCCATTTCATCGAGCAAGATTTGCATGTAGTGTTCGGCAATTTTTTGCACCTTTGGGTCAATCGCTTGAGCGGGTGCAATGGTTAATCTTAAAATGCCGTCATGATGTGTGTTTTCAACCAAAGGGTAGTATTTGTGGTCATCATCAATGCCGCGCACGGCAATTAATGACAGCTCGCGTTTAAAATTTACAAAACCCTCTAGAATCGACTCAACCCCATTCATACTGTCAAAAGCTTCTTGAAGCTGATCCTCACTACGCATTAAGAATTGTCCTTTGCCATCATAGCCCTCAGTGGCTGTTTTTAAGATGGCTGGGAGCCCAATTTGGCTAACAGCTTGCCTAAGATCATTTAGTGTATTAACCATCTTGTAAGGTGCGCAAGGAATATTTAGCTTATCAAATAAAGCTTTTTCACGACCGCGATGCTGTGTAGTGAATAGAGATTTTTCACCAGGATAAACAGGAATATCTTTGTTTAACTCTCTTACAATTTCAACATCTGTATTTTCGCTTTCGTAAGTAATTACATCAGCAAAAGCAGCTAATGATTCGATATTATCGGCGTTGTTCTCTAGGGCAAACATATGCCCTAATAAAGCAGAAGGCTCATCGTTTGAATGGCCAGAAAACCCAAATTGATGATTTAAAGGATAGCCTGAAATAGCCATCATTCTGCCAAGCTGGCCTGCGCCTAAAATACCTATTTTCATTGGTTAAATTTGCGGGTTTGGATTATCAAGAACATCTTGTGTTTGCTTGGCTCTAAAAGCTACCACCTTGTCTCGAACAGATGTGTCTTCGTTGGCAATAATTTGTGCAGCTAAAATGCCAGCATTTTTTGCACCTGCCTCGCCAATCGCCAAAGTACCAACTGGAATGCCACCTGGCATTTGAGCAATAGAAAGTAAAGAGTCTTGTCCGCTGAGTGCGCGTGATTGCACCGGCACACCGAGTACAGGAACAATGGTTTTAGCTGCCACCATGCCAGGTAGATGTGCAGCGCCACCAGCACCAGCAATAATCACTTTAAGGCCGCGATCAAGTGCACTTGAGGCATAGTCAAACATTAGATCGGGTGTGCGGTGTGCAGAAACTACCTGTACCTCATAAGCCACGCCAAATTCTTCCAACATATCAATTGTATTTTTCATGGTTGGCCAATCTGATTTTGACCCCATAATAACACCAACAACTGCACTCATCGCTTTCTCCAAGGTTTATAACTTTATGGAAATTATACTCAAATAGCATCTATATAGATAGTAATGGGGTTGATATAGTCGGTTAAAATCAAAGTATTATTCATTTTAACTGTTGATTAATTATGCCAAATTCTGCCATTCAAGATCTTATTGATCAATTTAACCAAATTAAGAAAAATTTAGAAACGGATGTTGAATCCAAGCGAAAACAATTTAATTATCAATTTAATAAAAAACGGATTATCTTTGAAAGGGTTTTGCTAAAAGCCCATAAAAAGCTAAAAACAAGGAGTTTGCGCTATTTATTTAATGCTAATCCATTAACTATAATTACCGCACCGCTTATTTATATATTGATCGTGCCACTGCTTTTATTGGATCTATTTGTATCTTTATACCAAGCTATTTGCTTTCCAGTTTACAAAGTTCAAAAGATTAAAAGGAGTGACTATATTGCGATTGATCGACACAAGCTTGGTTATCTCAATACTATTGAAAAAATTGGCTGTATGTATTGTGGCTATGCAAATGGCTTGTTGGGCTATGTGGGTGAAATAGCCTCTATAACAGAACAATATTTTTGCCCTATAAAGCATGCAAGAAAGGTGAAAAACCCACATGATCGATATTGGAATTTTATTGACTATGGTGATGCTGATGGCTACGTATGTCGACTGGATTCACAAAAAAATAGACCATGATCTTAACAATGATCACCTTTAACTTTAGTAAAAAAATATAGGTAAAGCCATGCGCCTATACCAGATAGAAGCACATCTTTTTCTGCATCCCATATGTCGCCTTGTGAGCCAAGAAATGCATTTTCTTGTATATCTTGTTCAAATAAAATTGAATACCACCACTCGATAATTTCATAACATTCGCCAATACCGATAAAGATTATAATTAGCACAAAATACTCAGTTTTCTTATTGGCAAATGTTGCAAATCTAGCAAACACTTCTTTGAATGGTAAGACAATCAAAAAACCAAAAGCAAAGTGTACCAAACGGTCAAAATGATTGCGATTTAGGTCAAATATATCTGCAGCCCAAAATCCAAGTGGCACCTCAGCATAACTATAATGCGCACCAATGGTTTGCAATATACAGAAACTAAAAATTAGATAATAAGAGGTGTTGGTAAAGTGAAACCTTGTATATCCGGTGATTAAAAAATACAAGCAAGTTATCAAAATTATGTTTTCTGCAATCCAAATATCTCTATAAAGTGGGCTTATTGCTAGCGCTAACCAGAATGGAATAAAAACAGTAAATAGCATGGGCGCAATGGATTTAGTAATATTCATAGTGAAAACTCATTATCCAAAAACGGCAGATGACCAGTGTCTAACATTAGAGTTTGGATATTATTGAGTTGATACCAGGTCTGGATTTTTCTTGGTATCAGAGCGTCTTTATTACCCAAAATAACTTTTTTATCAATTTTTAGAGCGAGTAATTGCTTGCTTAAATCAGTGGTGAGTAGTATATCTAAGCCTTGATTGAGTGCCATAGTTGAAGCGGGCAGTGTATCAATGGACTGATTAAGACTTTTAAGTTGTGATTTGTCTTTGGTTTGTAAGCTAACAAAACGCTTCAAGCCTTTGGCAAGGTTAAGCTCTAGTGTATTAGAAAATTGCCTGAAATTATCTGCATCTATGCCATATGTCCAGTTTTTATTTTGGACAAAGTTTGGGCTGGAGGCTATTAATATAAGCCTTGACAGTTGAATTTTGGTGGCAATATTAATGGCCAGTAAGCCACCTAATGACCAACCTAGTAAAATTGGATTTTTTGGCAAAATTTTAATAATTTCATCACACCATTCATCTATTCCGCCTGCGACATCTTTGCTTCTACCGTGTCCGGGTAAGTCAATTTTGGTGATGCGATACTGGTTTTGGTATTTTTCAATTAAAGTGTTAAACAGATCAGCATTAAACCCCCAGCCGTGCAGTAAAACTAAGTCTTTTCCAGTGCCGGTGGTACTAGTGTAAAGCATGCTTAATTTTATTCAGTAGTTGCTCAATTTGAGATTGGGTATGGTCGGCACTTAGTGTGATTCGTAGGCGTGCGGTATTTTTTGGCACAGTGGGTGGGCGAATCGCGCTAACATAAAAACCCTGATTAAATAGGGTTTGGCTAATTTTTAAGGCTTTTTCACTTTCACCAATAATTAGTGGCTGAATGGCTGAGTTGGACGCCTCGATTGGCAATCCTAAAGCAGTTGAAAAATTTCGGAAAAAATCAATATTGGCGCGTAATTTAGCTTTTTGCTCACCTTTTTTAATCAGTTCCAGGCTTTTTAGCGTGGCCACACAAATTGCTGGCGACATTGCTGTTGTGTAGATGTAAGGACGTGATTTTTGGATCAAAAATTCAATAAAATCTTCATTTCCAGCCACAAAAGCCCCCATAGTGCCCGCAGCTTTGCCCAACGTGGCCATATAAATTGAATTTTGTGGAATATTGGGTTTAAATACGCCAAAGCCGTGCGCATCATCTTGCATTAAAATTGCATTGGAAAAATTTGCGATTTTTTGCAAATCATCGATATTTGCACGATCGCCATCCATACTAAACACGGTGTCAGTCACAATCATGCCTGCACCTGTTTGTTTGGCGATTTTTCTCTTTAATGAGGCGATGTCATTATGTAAATAGCGTTGAATGGGTAGACCAATTAGCTGATTTCCATCGATCAATGAAGCGTGATTGAGTTTGTCTTGTAACACCCAATCCAGCTCATCTTTAAGAGCGGAAAAAATGCCCAAATTTGCCGTGTATCCCGTTGAAAATAACAAAGCTCGATCTTGCCCTGTGTAATCAGCTAAAGCCTCTTCTAGGTCATGATGTGCTGATGAATGCCCACTCACCAAATGCGAGGCACCAGATCCAACGCCATACTTATCAACACCTTGCTTTAATGCTTCTTTAACTTGGGCATGATTGGCCAATGACAGATAGTCATTTGAGCAAAAATTAAGTACTGATTTTCCATTAACAATCAGCTGGGTGCCTTGCGCATTTTCAGACACCTTTCTTGAGCGATAAAGGTGGTTTTGTTTTAACTTAGTAAGCTTGGTTGAAAAATCCATGATCATTATTTTAACGATAATTAACAATAGATATTGATAAACGCATCTTTTTTGAGCAGAGTCAATAATTGCTAAATTTGTGTTATGCATACTTTTAATATGGGTATTATTTGACTTTTATTAATTAACTTGAAGGTAGATATGTCTAACTCTTATTTAGATTCGCATCCAGATGAAAACGGTTTTTTTGGAAAATTTGGCGGATCATTTATTCCGCCAATGCTAGAGACGCCTTTTGCTGAAATCACCGAGGCATATAACAATATTAAAAACTCCAAGGAGTTTATTGATGAATTAAGATACGTTCGTAAGCATTTTCAAGGGCGCCCAACACCGGTTTCCTTTGCTAAGAACTTAACAGAACATTGCGGCGGTGCAAAAATTTATCTAAAGCGTGAAGATCTTAATCATACCGGTGCACACAAGCTTAATCATTGTATGGCCGAGGTTATTTTGGCAAAACATTTAGGCAAGAGAAAAGTTATTGCTGAAACTGGCGCAGGCCAGCACGGCGTTGCGCTTGCAACAGCAGCTGCATATTTTGGGCTGGAGTGCGAAATTCACATGGGTGAAGTTGACGTTGAGAAAGAGCACCCTAATGTGGTAAGAATGAAAATTCTTGGTGCCAAAGTGGTGACAGTTACCGAGGGTTTAAAAACTTTAAAAGAGGCTGTAGATTCGGCATTTGGCGCTTACATAGAAGAATATCAAGACTCTATTTATTGTATTGGTTCGGTGGTTGGCCCACATCCATTCCCGATGATGGTGAGGGATTTTCAGTCAGTAGTTGGATTTGAGGCAAAGGATCAATTTGACGAGCATGAGGGGAAATTACCAAATAAGGTGGTCGCTTGTGTAGGTGGCGGCTCAAATGCCATGGGTATATTTGCTGGTTTTATTGACGATAAAGAAGTTGAACTGGTGGGTGTTGAGCCTCTAGGAAGAGGTAGTAAGCTAGGCGATCATGCGGCGAGTCTTACTTATGGTGAAGAGGGTGTTATGCACGGATTTAACTCCATTATGCTTAAAGATAAGAACGGTGATCCAGCACCAGTTTATTCAATTGGTTCGGGTATTGATTATCCTTCAGTTGGCCCAGAGCAGGCTTATTTAAGTCAAACTGGTAGAACATCAGTTGGCCTGTGTGATGATAAAGAAGCGGTTGATGCTTTTTATGCTTTGTCCCAGTTAGAGGGAATTATTCCAGCGTTGGAATCTGCTCATGCAGTTGCTTATGCCATGAAAATAGCTAAAACTATGAACAAAGATGAGACGATTTTGATTAATCTAAGTGGTAGAGGGGATAAGGATATTGACTTTGTAGTTGATAATCATCCAATCCCTAATGCTAAATTTTAAGATTTTTACTTAGCTTTTCTGGTGGCAGTAGTTAATACGTATAATAGGCGCATTAATTATTGACTTTAAATCCCATGAAAAAAACATTCAGCTTCTCACATCCAAAAAAGCAAAGACCTCGCGTGGCAGAAGCCATTAAGTACGAGCTTAAAAAATACATCAAGCGTGAGCGTAATAAGACACTACCTGAAGATGTAGATTTTTGGGATTTTGATTGTCGTTTTGGTGCAAATGAAGCGTCTTGCGATACGATCCATGTTTCAGAAATTAACAAAGTTATTTCTGAAGCAGATACAGAAGGGTTGGAAACTTTTTTCTTAGAAGTGCTCGCCAAGCCAGGTAAAAGAACTAAAAAACCTAAAGAAGAAGTTGAAGAAAAACAGGAAGAAAACTTCTTAGATTAAGTTTTCCATTGGTGATGAAGCAGAAGCAAAGGCTTTCTTCATCATTCTGCCTGCTAGAAAAGATTCACGACCTGCAATCACCGCGTGTTTCATTGCACTAGCCATTAAAGCTGGATCTTGTGCATTGGCAATTGCTGAGTTCATCAGCACGCCATCACAACCAAGCTCCATAGCTTTGGCGGCGTCCGAGGCGCAACCAATACCGGCATCAACCAATACCGGCACACTGGCCTGCTCTTTAATAAGCTTAATGTTTGCTGGGTTGGCAATGCCTTGACCAGAGCCAATTAAAGAGGCAAGTGGCATCACCGCACAGCAGCCAATATTTTCTAATTCTTTAGCAACAATTGGATCGTCACTGGTGTAAACCATTACATCAAATCCATCATCAACCAGGACTTTGGCAGCAGCAAGCGTTTCAACAATATTAGGATAAAGTGTTTTTTCATCACCTAACACCTCAAGTTTAACCAAATTATGACCACCTAAAAGCTCACGAGCAAGCTGACACGTGCGCACAGCATCTTTGGCCGTGTAGCAGCCTGCAGTATTTGGCAAAATTGTGTATTTATCAGGGGTGATAACGTCGAGTAAGTTTGGCTCGTTTTCATCTTGACCGATGTTAGTACGACGAATAGCAACCGTAATAATATCCGCCTCGGCTGCATCAGTTGCGAGTTTTGTTTCAGTCAAATCTTTATATTTTCCTGAACCAACTAATAAGCGAGAGTTATAAGTTTTTCCTGCGATTACTAATGGTGTGTCAGTCATAAATTTGATTATTTAA
>NZ_CAXCCZ010000043.1:0-8097 GCF_963981275.1 uncultured Candidatus Thioglobus sp.
AATATCATCAAGCATTGATATAGATCAATAAGAGGAAAAATATTATTTTTAGCTGTTTTGATGGGGATGAGGCAGTGTAATAACGATTTTTTGCTAAATTTTTGATAATCTGGCGATTAAAATACCAAAAAAGCCAAGTTAATGGCTTTTTACGGTGAAAATATAGTTTTTTTTATTTATTTGAGTCTATTTTTATCCTGATTTTCATTATTTCCTAAATTTTTAGCCTGTTGAGCTGTCAAGATGTCTGGCATGAATGTTCAGATTTTTATCATAAGTTTTCGATCTCAACTTTTTTCAGCTTTTTATCTCTTTGCTCTTGATGGCGAGCTTCACGCTTGACTAATTTAGCCTTTTCTGGGCATTTGTCCTTATCTTTATATAGCACTTGGCAATGCATACATTGCATACACTCATTATCATTAATATTGCCCTCAGGATGGATTGCATCAACCATGCACTCATTGGCACAGGTTTGACAAGGCGTTCCACACGTTTCAGGATATCTCTTTAGCCAGTTAAATATTCGTAATTTCGCCGGAATCGCAAGTGCAGCACCCAATGGACAGAGATACCTACAATAGAATCTCTCAACAAAAAGACCTAAAAATAGCAGGATTAATGCATAGACAACAAAAGGCCAGGTGCGGTCAAAGTTGAGAATGATGCTGGTCTTAAAGGGTTCTATTTCACTTAAATGCTCTGCCCATTCAAGTGAGTACAGCGAGGCACCCAATAACCCTAGAAATAAAAGATACTTGATCGCCCATAGACGTTCATGCAATCCCCAAGGGAGTTTGACTTGTGGAACTTTAAGGTATTTTGCAACTTTATTTAAGAGCTCTTGGAGTGCACCAAACGGACATAACCAGCCACAGTAAACACCTCTACCCCATAAAATTAATATGGCAGCAACAGAGCTCCATAATATAAAGACTAACGGGTCAAGCAAAAAGAAATCCCAGCTAAACTTATCCATTAAGACATGTATAAAGGTCAAGACGTTAACGACAGACAGTTGGGCGTTAGTCAAGAATCCAATCCAAACTAGCGTGAAAATTAAAAATAAGTTTCGAATGATGGAGGTTGCTTTATGGGAGATTGTTAGCCTTTCCTGTGCAAAAAATATAATGGTTAGAAGTGATAATGCAACAAGCAACACAATTGTGTCAGCCTTTTTATCTTTCCATATGTTGTTAATTAGGCTGTTCTCTTTTGGGCTGTTTTCAATAGTATCGTAATAGTATTGAGGCAGTTGGTATCTAACAATGTGGTTGTAGAATTTTTTATCATCCACATTAATCGCACGATTAATTAGTAGATTAAACTTCCAGGCTTGTGTTGGGTTGAAGTTTGCATCTTTGGGAAAGGTGAATAAACCAATCTCATCAAACCTAGGGGAATTTTCAGCATAAGATTTTGAGAGGCGCTTATATTGCATATCTCTAAATCTGAATATGTCGGTATTTTGCTCAATGGTGAAGCGGTCAAAAAGACCGCCACGAACAAAGCCTGTGCCTCTGAATGAATACAACCCACTTGCCATCACCAAAACAGCGTGTTGATCTGGCGATATTTTGTCTATTAGGTTTTTATACTCAGCCTTTCCAAGGATGTTTGAGCCAACCTCTTCTATACTTACAAGTGCAACATTAAGATCAATGAAGGTGTCTGCTAGATTGTCTGATTCAGCAACTTCTGAGGCCTTCTGATAGCCTAGTTTTAGATACTGAGCACTAACATCGCCCACGCTAATCTTGCTAGTGGAGATTGAGCCTGCCTCTAGTAGTTGCTGCCAACTTTGAGCCTTTGGCTCTATATCTGTCTTTAGCTTTGTTAGTGTTTTATTCTTAACTTTATCTGCAAATCCTAGCAGGTTGATCCGTTCTGAAAACTTTAAAACAGCATGTAGAACGCTGTCATCAATCACTCTATCGGTTACCGTTGCACCACTTACCGAGTCAATTTTTCGATCATCAAAATGGCTTTTAAGCCAGGTCTTAATGACGTTGAAGTTGTCGTATCGTACAAAAGTATCAGTTAGTTGCTTCTCTGGAATGCCGATAAGAACAATGGGTTCTGAGTGTTTGAGTAGTTGAACACCTTGAATTTTACTATTGTTGTCAATCCCAACTGCTACATGTATTGGCTTACCAGAGTATCCAATTGTTTCGTTAAAATCGGTATTAATAATGATATAGCCAACTGCCTTGTTGTCTTTGTACACTCGCAGGGCGGGAGTATCCTCCATTTTCTTTGCAGATACTAGCCCTGGATAGACTGTTGTTAGATCAATTTTTTCATTGTAAATATCTATTTGAAATTCGGCGTATCCAAAAGTAGATAGGAATACAAGAAGCGTAAATAATATTTTTTTAATGTTTTTCATGTAAAGCAGTATATATGGATAATTATTGTTTTAATTTGACACGTATCAAGTCAATCGAGATTTGTGATGAATAAAATAGATAAAAGCTATAGAGGCAACTAGCGCTGTTGGTAAGGTGTTGTTTCTAGTAGTTATTTATTTAGATATGGAGCTTGGATAAAATGCCGAGCTAAATTAATCTATCCATGGAGGAGTTTTGAAGAAGTCAGCCCTATTATTGTTTGTTGCTATTATTACTATTTATAGTATTTCTAAACAGGATGAGACGGTAGAAAAAAAATCAATAAACGTTGAGAATTGCTCAATAATGGAAAAAACTTGCCAAGTGCAAATAACCAACTCAGCTAGCATTTCTTTTGACATTACCCCGAAAGGCATGCCGCCAACAAAGCCCGCAGTGGCTAATTTACAGCTTAATAACCTAAGCGCAAAGGCAGTTGAGCTAAGATTTGAAGGGGTTGATTTGGATTATCAGCCACCTACAGTTCAGCTTAGCAAAATTAATAGCACAACATATAGCGGTGAAGCATTTTTGTCTTTATGTACGCTAGAGAAAACTAAGTGGGTTGCCCATTTAACCATTCACACCAGTGAAAAAATCTGGGAAATCTCTTTTCCATTTATCCATTCAGGAGATGGCTACGACATTATAGCGCCTTCTTCTTAAACAAATTAATCGCTATAAGAAGGGGTAGTACCGCCCAAGTTATCATGGACAAGAGTAGTGTATAGCCCGGAAGGGTGACTACATTTGAGATAGCCTGGAGTGGTAATAAATTGTTTCCCTGTTCGCCAATACTGATGATTCTAAATATGTCAATAGGATTGAGTAGCAATATATTTCCAAGCAGATCGGCGCTAATAAGGTAGCTATATTTACTGGTAATGATAATGAGAAGAATCATGTCGAAAAACACCACAAAAAACAACCATGCTGACATGCAGTAGATAATTGCTGTACTGCGCTGAGCAACAACAACACTAATCAAATAGCCTATGGAAGTGAAGATGCCGCCTAGTAAGATTGAAGTAAAGACAAACCTTAAATAGATCTGGATAAATTCAGCAGTTAGCGTATTGTTAAAAAGAGACAGTAGCAGAATTGCGCTATAGCCAAATATAATGGCAATTGATAGACTTATCCAATTAGCAAAAAACTTCCCAAGCAGAAACTGATAGCGCTTGATGGGATAAGACAGCATTAACAGTAAACTCCCTTGCTCACTTTCTCCAACAATTGAGTCGTAGCTTATAAACAACGCCATCAAAGGAATGAAAAAAATACTCAGACTTGATAGGCTGGTTATTTGCGTACTAAGTTGACTAACCCCTGTTGATCCAACAGGGGTATCTCCCAGAAGAATTAAGGATAGTGACAAGGTCGCAAGTAAAAGAATCATTCCAAACAGGTAATGATTTTCTAATGCATTTTTTACTTCTCTAAGGCTAATAATTAGTATTGGACTAAACATTATTTTTTGTTGTATAGGTGGTAATAGGCATCATTAATTGTGGCTTTAACGGTATGTATATTTTTGATGCAGCTCATTTTTGAAAGGGTGTTTAATATTGCCATATTATTATCTGGCTGATGAAATACACTGAGTTTGTCTTGGACTAGTTCATGATCGGTGATCAAGTGCCCTACAGATTGCAAAATTTCATCCACTAAACAGTCTTCTGTTAGTAGTATTTCAATTTTATCACTTAGTTGCAAGTTATTAATAATTTCATCAATCTTTCCAGCAAGCGCAACTTGACCTTGATTGATAAAAATAACATTATCAACAATATCAGAGAGTCCATCCAGCGTATGCGAAGACAGGATAATGCTCTTGCCCTTGTTGCTTAAATTTTGTAATATTTTGCTAAAAAGACGTCTGCTGTTAGGATCTAGGCCTGAGTATGGCTCGTCTAGAATCAGAATCTCAGGATCAGATAATAATGCCTGAGCCAATAATAGACGCTGCTTCATGCCTTTTGAATAGTTGGATATTTTTCGCTCTGAGGCGAACTTTATTTCCACCAATTCTAGTATCGGATCAATAGTGTCAGGATCGGCACCCTTTAGTTTTGCAAAATAAAGCATTAAGTCAATACCGCGAAGGTGACCATAGAGTGCACCATGCTCTGGCATAAAGCTAAGTTTATTCGTTTGGGCATATTTGGACGATTTTGCATGCCCAGAGCTTGCACTCAGTATGCCGATTAATAGCTTGATTAGTGTTGTTTTTCCTGCACCGTTGTGACCCACAATGGCCACACTTTCACCTCGATTAATTTGGATATTGATATCGGATAAAATTTGCGTTTTACCGTAAGAAAAGCAGACGTTTTGGTAGTCAATTAATGTATTTTTGTGCATTTTTTAAGGTTTCTGTGGCAATTTTTGTATTGTCCATAAGGGGGTATGAGTCAACAATCCCTCCTGGAAGTAGTGACGGAAAATGCTTACTTGAGTATCTAAGTAATTGCATAATTGGGCTGTTTAATAGTACGGCTGCATTAGGATAGTTCCAAAGAATTTTGTCGGTTATGTCATTCGGTTTGTACACACTATCAGCAATGTTGTTGTTGTTAATGTCATAAGACTTATGATCACTCCAGAAATTCCCCTGCCCCTGGTAGGACCACTCAATGTTCTTCGTACTGACATACTTGACTTGTTTTTTATTGCCAATAAAGGCGTTGTTGTAAAAGTCATTTTCGTCGGATCCTGCAGTCCAATTGACACCAATTAGGCATTGTTTAAAATAATTATCGCTAAACGTATTGAAATTTGAATTATAGACAAATAAACATTTGTTTTTTCCGTTTAAGACGGCATTTCCGTTAATAGTAGACTGATTAAGGAAATTTGCAAAAAATCCATGCTCTTTGTCATCAATTGAAATGTTGTTGGTGACTTTTAGGCCGCTAGAACTCATTAAGGCAAATCCTATGTCATTATTAATAGAGATGTTATTTTTTATGGTGCTATTGTTGGTATACATATAATGAATGCTATAGCGCAAGTTACTAAAGACATTATCACTAAAGGTATTGTTATTGCTGGTGGTGACAAAAATACCGTCTCTGCCATAACTAACATGGTTGTTAGCTACGCTAGAGCCTGTGCTGTTCCATAATTGTATGCCATTGCCGCGTTCGTTTTCACGCAGATCTTGACGCCCAATGATCTTGTTATTATTGACATTAGAATTGGTTGACCCCCATAAATAAACACCAATTAAATTATTCGACAAAAAGTTGTTTTTAATCAGCGCATTATCTGAAGTTTTGTTAATAAAAATAGCGCTATCTTGGGACGACAGATCCGTGCCAGAGTCACTTATTATTAAATTGTCGATTGTAACGTTGGATGCATTAATAGTGATAACGCTTCCCTCTCCGGTGCCGATAATTTTGGCACCATCCTTTCCTTTGAGAGTAATTTCTTTATCTATGGTAATATTGCCAGGGTATGAGCCAGGCGCTAGAATATAAATATCTCCAGCATTCGCATTAGAGATAGTTTTGAATAGGTTGTCACCTGTTGTGACTTCGATTGTTGCTGCATGCAAAAAACTACTGCTAAAAAGCAATAGTAATTTTAAAATTGTTGTCATTAACAATTTTGCATATAAAAAGCTATTATCAATAGCTGATAATAGCTTTAATGTTGCCTTATTTAGCAATTTTTAGGCCGGTTTAACGAGCATTCTACCACGCATTTCCATATGTAATGCATGACAGAACCACTGGCAATACCACCAATGTACACCTGGATCATCTGCAACAAAAGTTACTGATGAGGTTGCTTGAGGGGCAACTTCCATGGCGACACCATATTTACCCATACTAAATCCATGCGTAAGGTCATCTACTCTATCAAGGTTGGTAACGTATATAGTTACTTCATCACCCTCATTAACAGTGAACTTATTCATACTATAGTTAGGCGCAATAGACCACATGTAAACACGAACTTTATTGCCATCACGGACAACCTTGTTTCCACCCTCTAGTTTGACACCGTCTTTTTTAGCTTGAGCGACTGCTTCGGCAAACATTGGATCATCACGTTGGAAAGTGTTGACAGGATTTACAATTGAAGTGTCAACCATAATACAATCATGTGGCTCCGCAAAAGTTGGTCCATCGTGGACAATTTTCATTTTTGGCCCAGAAATATCAATTAGCTGATCATTCTCAGGTTTAAGTGGTCCCACATTAATAAATCTATCTTTAGAGAATTTATTAAGCGATACAAGCCACTTTCCATCGGCGTTGGCTGTTTCACCCATAGAAGTATGGTTGTGTCCCGGTTGATAGGCTACATCAAGTTTCTGAATAATTGGATTAACATCTTCACCGCTATACTGTTTGATTGCTTTTTTGATGTTCCATTTACACATTTGACTATCTAGGAATAATGTTGTGTAAGCATTTCCTCGGTTATCAAATGCTGTGTGTAATGGACCTAGACCAAGTTTTGGCTCAGCGACTATCACCTCTCTTGGCTTAATCTTGTCAGCAAATAGATCAGGCAGTCTTCTTACGTCGATGACAGATACAGTTGGAGATAGCTTGCCATTTACAACAACGTGCTTTTTGTCTGGCACTGTATTAATACCATGAGGTGAGTTGGAGATTGGGATGTAGCGAGTATATTTTGTACCCTTTCTTCCATCTAATACAGCAACACCATTCATTGTCTGGTAGTCGCCACGTTTAACACCTGCTTCAATTTCTTTAATATCAAATACAACAACATGGTCTTGTTCCTGCGAAGTCATCTCAGCTAGAGTAACACCCTCTTCAGAGTTGTAACTGGTTGAGAAAGTATAAAGACCTTGGTAGTCAGAGTCGTTATTATCTAAGTTGCCGTCAACAATAACTTGCCACTTGATTTCCATTGAATCGCCATCAATAGCGGTAAATATGGAGTGATATTTTTCTGGCTCATCAAGAATTGAACCGTCATTTGGTAACGGGACTCTATGCTCACCATTGGCAAACACATAACCTGTTCTTGGATATTTTTGAGGTCTAAGTCCATGAATATCTGCAGCGTTAGGTATCTCTATCACTTTATCAGTTTTCATGATGTCACAACGAATACGAGCAACTCTAGAGTTTAGTTTGTCGTTAGCGAATAAATATCTGCCATCATAAGTTCCGTCGGTAAAAGACATGTGAGGGTGGTGTAAGTCGCCGTTGTCCCAAGTTTTAATACCTCTTCCTTTGAGTATTTTCTTGGTCTTGTCGGTTAAGCCATCTGTAAGAATCTTAATACTCTCATTCGTCTGACCCCAGCCTGTTGCACTACAGCGGTTAAAGACTGGAATACGCATAAGCTCACGCATTGATGGGACGCCCATGATGCGAATTTCACCCGCTTGACCACTACTCCAAAATCCGTAGTAATCATCAAGTTGGCCTGGTTTAACAGCGCCACTATCCGAAGATGCTTGGGCGTCGGTAGCGCCAAGCATGCCTAGACCTCCAGCCATTGGAATAGCGACGGCACCTGCTCCAACAGCACCTGCTCCTTTTAGAAAGTCACGTCGACTAACGCTAGTCTGCTCGACTTCTTCCTCTTTTTTATCTTTCATAATGTTCTCCAATTATTAGAACCCATTCTAAAAGTAGAATGGTTGAGATAATTATGTATGCGATTTAGATAAGTGCCTTGATATGAATCAATATTCAAATAAAAGCAATGT
>NZ_CAXCCZ010000044.1:0-7404 GCF_963981275.1 uncultured Candidatus Thioglobus sp.
TTTACAATATTGATAAAAAACTCTGATGTAGATCTATAAATCAGAGTTTTTTCATGATACTTACCTTTGCGTATTGATATGTTTAACTTGTGGAACTAGGTGGGGTGAAGCCAAAGGATTGCAGCCTGAGCACCTCAAAAACGGCAAAATTAGTTTATTTAATACCAAGAGTGGCAAGAACAGATATATTCCAATAAGGGCAGATATAGCCGCCGAGTTAAATTTACCTTTAAAGGCGCACGCCGATACTTTTGCAAGTTGTTATAAAAGATCTGGTATTAAAAAAGCAGAAGGGCAAAGTACTCACATATTAAGACATACTTTTGCAAGTCATTTTATTATGAATGGTGGCGATGTTTTGACACTGCAAAGAATACTTGGGCATAGTGATTTAACAATGACTATGAGGTATGCTCACCTAGCTCCAAATCATCTTGATGAGGCATTAAAATTTGCGCCTGTTGTCAAAATGTTGTCATTGAAAGGGGGTTTGTCAGCTTGAACCCTTGCTGCATAAGGGATAAAATGGTGGAGGGACAGGGATTTGAACCCTGGAAGGAGATTAATCCTTGCTGGTTTTCAAGACCAGTGCATTCAGCCGCTCTGCCATCCCTCCGAAGTGGTGTATGATACAGTTAGTTAACGCAATAGTAAATAGATTTTTTATAAAATTTAGCCTGGAAAGTGAAATAATTTTAAGTATAATTTGTTTCTTTTAGATTTTTGAAAGGTAGAGTCATGGCAAAGGTATGTCAAGTAACTGGTAAGCGACCAATTAGTGGTAATAATGTATCACACGCAAACAACAGAACGCGTCGTCGTTTTTATCCAAATCTTCACACGCACCGCTTTTGGGTGGAGGGTGAAAACCGTTTTGTAAAGCTTAAGTTAACAGCTAAAGGTTTGCGAATTGTTGACAAAAAAGGCATTGAAGAAGTGCTTAAAGAAATCCGCGCACGTGGCGAAAAGGTTTAGGAGTAGATCATGAGAGAAAAAATTAAATTAGTATCATCAGCTAAGACAGGTCATTTTTACACAACAACTAAAAACAAACGTCTTCATCCGGAAAAGGTTGAAGTTAAAAAGTTTGATCCTGTAGTAAGACAGCACGTTATGTACAAAGAGGCTAAAATTAAGTAATTCTTAATCTCGAAGACAATAAAAAAGCCGCTAACTGCGGCTTTTTTATTGTCTTTATAAAGTGGGCATGCTTGTATGGCATGCCACTTAACTCTACGATTCTAAGATATTCTCTACCGGAACAGTGATTGCCTGATCTTCGTATTCATCAATCTGATCAAAGTTTAGATATTGATATATTTGAGCTTCCATTGGCTTGATTCCCTTCATTTCAGATAAGTATTCCTGTGCAGTAGGGATATGACCCAGCTTGGCAGAAATGGCAGCCACTTCAGCAGATGATAGATAAACGTTTGTTTCATCACCTAGACGGTTTGGAAAGTTTCGTGTTGAGGTTGATACTACGGTTGCACTGGTTTTAACGCGTGCTTGGTTACCCATGCAAAGTGAACAGCCAGGCATTTCAGTGTGCTCAGTCAGCGCACTAAAGGTATCGTATACCCCTTCTTGTTTAAGTTGCTTTTCATCCATGCGTGTTGGGGGTGCAATCCAAAGCTCAGTATTTAGCTCAGACTTGTCTTTTAACAGCTGTGCAGCTGCTCTAAAATGGCCAATATTGGTCATACATGAACCGATAAATACTTCGTCAATCTTGGTGTTGGCAACATCAGATAGTGTTTTTACATCGTCAGGGTCGTTTGGACAGGCCAAAATCGGCTCTTTGATATCACTCATGTTAATCTCAATCACCTCGGCGTAGTCTGCATCGTCATCTGCTTTCATGAGCTCAGGGTTGGCTAGCCATTTCTCCATAGCTTGAATTCGACGGGCAATGGTTCTCTTGTCGCCATAGCCTTGTGCAATCATCCACTTAAGCATTACAATATTTGAGTTTAAGTATTCAATAATTGGCGCCTTATCTAGATGGATAGAACAACCGGCAGCTGAACGCTCAGCAGCAGAATCAGACAGCTCAAAAGCTTGCTCAACCTTAAGGTTCGGCAGACCTTCTATTTCTAATACCCTGCCGGAGAAGGCGTTGATTTTTCCTTCTTTAGCAACAGTTAACAAGCCTTTTTCAATCGCTTTAAGAGGAATAGCATTAACCATATCACGCAGTGTAATACCAGGCTGCATCTCGCCAGAAAAGCGCACCAAAATTGACTCTGGCATATCTAATGGCATAACGCCAGTTGCTGCAGCGAATGCAACCAAACCTGAGCCCGCTGGAAAAGAAATTCCAATTGGGAAGCGTGTATGGGAATCGCCACCTGTACCTACTGTATCTGGCAATAGCATGCGATTTAGCCATGAGTGGATAATACCGTCACCAGGGCGTAGCGAGATGCCGCCACGGTTCATAATAAAATCAGGCAAGGTGTGGTGTGTTTCTACATCGACTGGTTTTGGATAGGCTGCTGTATGACAAAAAGACTGCATGGTTAAATCAGCTGAAAACCCTAAACAAGCCAAATCTTTTAATTCATCTCGTGTCATTGGCCCTGTGGTATCTTGAGAGCCAACAGTAGTCATTTTAGGCTCACAATAAGTACCAGGACGAATCCCTTCAACACCACAAGCTTTACCCACCATTTTTTGCGCTAATGAATAGCCTTTACCTGTATCTTGTATTTCTACAGGTAAACGGAATAGCGTGGAAGGCTCAAGTTCTAGCGCCTCACGTGCGCGCGTTGTGAGTCCGCGACCAATAATTAGAGGGATTCTACCTCCAGCCTGCACTTCGTCGAGAATAACATCTGATTTTAATTTGAATGTACTCAATACCGTGTCGGTATCATGCGCTTTAACGACACCTTCGTATGGGTATATATCTATAACATCGCCCATCTTAAGCTGAGCGACATCCAGTTCGATTGGTAATGCACCAGAGTCTTCCATGGTGTTAAAAAAGATAGGTGCAATTTTTCCGCCTAAGCAAATACCGCCGTCTTTCTTGTTGGGTACATAATCAATGTCATCACCCATAAACCATAAAACTGAATTGGTAGCCGATTTACGTGAAGAGCCTGTACCAACAACATCACCAACATAAGCAAGTGGAAAGCCTTTTTCTTGAAGCGCTTCAATTTGGCTAATTGGACCCACTTTGCCATGCTCTTCTGGATTAATACCATCTCGTGTCATTTTTAACATGGCTAGAGCGTGTAGTGGAATGTCCGGTCGAGACCAAGCGTCAGGTGCAGGAGATAAATCATCTGTATTGGTTTCGCCTGTGACCTTAAAGATAGTGACTGAAATCTTTTCAGCAACTTTTTCACGACTGGTAAACCACTCAGCATCTGCCCAAGATTGCAAGACTTGTTGGGCCGCCAAATTGCCCGCATCAGCCTTTTCTTTAACGTCATAAAAGGCATCAAACATAAGTAGTGTGTGCGATAGTCCGGTTGCAGTAATTGGCGCCAGTGTTTCGTTATCGAGTAAATCTATCATTGGTGCAATGTTGTAGCCACCAACCATGGTGCCTAATAAAAAAGTTGCTCGTGCTTGATCGATTGCATGACATTGCTGCTCATTCTTGGCAATACTTGCTAAGAATCCCGCTTTAACATAGGCAGCCTCATCAACGCCAGGCGGTACACGATTAGTGAGTAGATCTAAATAAAATTCGTCTTCATCACCCTTGATAAGGTGTTGAACTACCGAAGCAACTTGTTCGGCATTCAGTGGCAAAGGAGGCAAGTTGTCTTGTTGACGTTCGCTAACGTGTTGAAGATAGGCTGATTTCATTGTGTTCTCTCGTCAGTAATAAAGCGTATAATTCTATCATTTTATTGCTGCCAAGTTTTTCATATTATAGTTTTTATTTTTCATATTATGAAATATAAGGCAGATCTCCTCTGATAGGCAACCTTATGAATCTAACACACCTTACTGCTATCTCCCCAATTGATGGGCGTTATTTTGATAAAGCTAGCGCACTTAGCGCTATTTTTAGTGAATTCGGCCTAATTAAATATCGGGTTCTAATCGAGGTTAAGTGGCTACAGGCTATGTCTGATAATGTGGACATAGCAGAAGTGCCTGAATTTAGCCAGACAGCCGCTCAATATTTAAACAATATTGCAGCCAATTTTTCACTAGAAGATGCTCAAGCTGTAAAAGATATTGAGCGCACAACTAATCATGATGTTAAAGCAGTTGAGTATTTCTTAAAAGATAAGATTAAAGACAATGCAGAGCTTAATGCAGTGAGTGAATTCTTCCATTTTGCGTGTACATCAGAAGATATTAACAACCTGTCACACGCTTTAATGTTGATTGATGGTCGTCAAGTGATGCTTAAACAGATGCAAAATGTATTGTCATTAATTGGCAAACTGGCAAAAGATAATGCAGCCATCCCGATGCTATCACGTACCCATGGTCAAACAGCTTCGCCAACAACAGTTGGTAAAGAGATGGCCAACTTTGCTTTTCGTTTGAAGCGCCAGATTGAGCATTTGGAAAGTGTGGAGGTAATGGGTAAGTTTAATGGCGCAGTGGGTAATTTTAATGCGCATTTATCGGCCTATCCAGATTTAAATTGGCAAGCTATTTCCCAGCAGTTTATCGAAGGCTTGGGTGTGAACTATGCAATGTATACCGCACAAATTGAAACGCATGACTATATGGCTGAGTATTTTCATTCAATGAATCGTTTCAATACGATATTGATTGATTTTTGTCGTGATATTTGGGGTTATGTGTCGCTTGGCTATTTCAAGCAAAAAACCATTGAAGGGGAGGTGGGCTCGTCAACGATGCCACACAAGGTCAATCCAATTGATTTTGAAAATGGCGAGGGGAATCTAGGTCTTGCCAATGCAATCAATACACATTTAGCAGATAAGTTGGCTATTTCTCGCTGGCAGCGTGATTTGTCAGACTCAACTGTACTGAGAAATTTAGGGGTTAGTTGTGCACATTGTTTGGTGGCTTATGCGTCTATTGCCAAAGGTATTGGCAAACTAGAAACAAATGAAGTGCGCCTACATCAAGATCTTGATTCTTCGTGGGAAGTGTTGGCAGAGCCAATTCAAACAGTAATGCGTCGGTACGGTATTGAAAATCCATATGAGAAGCTAAAAGCATTGACTCGTGGCAATACGATTGATGCACAAGTGTTAGCAGAATTTGTTAAAGATTTGGATATGCCAGAAGAGGCAAAGCAAGCTTTAGCAGAATTAACGCCAATGAATTATACTGGTGATGCGCAAAAACTAGCAGAAGCATTAGAAAAACTGATATAATCTCGCGTCTTATACCTTTTCGGTGTAAGCTTTTAATAAACAAAGGAGCAAAAAACCCATGGTTAAAATTAGACTAGCCCGCGGTGGAGCCAAGAAAAAACCTTTTTATTCAATCGTAGCAACAGACTCACGCAAGCGTAGAGACAGTGGCTATATTGAGCGTATCGGATACTTTAATCCAGTCGCTCGTGGACAAGAGGTTAGGCTTACTATCGAAGAAGACAGATTAGATTACTGGACGTCAAAAGGCGCACAAGTTTCTGATCGTGTTAAACAACTTGTTAAAGAATTTAAAGATCCTTCAATTCGTGAAAAGCGTGTTGCAGCTCAAGAGTCTAGAGCGGCAGCAGTTGCAGCTAAATTAGCAGCAGAAGAAAAAGCTAAAGCAGATGCTGAAGCAGCTGAGAAAGCGGCTGAAGAGGCAGAGGCTAAGGCTGCTGCAGAAGCTGAAGCGGCAGCGGCTGAAGAGTCAACAGAGGAAGATGCACCTGCTGAGTAAGTAGTGAGTCATAACACTAACAATAAAAGGCTATTGATCGGACAGATTAATGGCCTTTTTGGCGTTCAGGGCTGGGTGAAATTATTTTCATACGCCAATCCCAGGAAAAACATTCTCTCTTATAAGCCGTGGCACATTGAAGTTGATGGTGTGTGGACAACACTAGAAGCAATCAAAGGCCGTGAACAGGGCAAGACCATTGTTGCGCAACTTAAAGGGGTTAATGATCGAGAAGTGGCTAGAAATTATATCGGTACAGAGTTATATATTGAAAGATCGCAATTGCCAAAATTACCAGAAGGCAAGTACTACTGGGATGAGCTCACTAATTTAGAAGTAATTAATACAAACAACATTCTATTAGGGAAAATTTCTTATATGGTGGATACCGGCTCAAATAGCGTCATGGTTATTAATGGCGATAATGAACATTGGGTGCCTTATATAGAGCCGTTTCTAATTTCTATTGATATGGATAAGCGTCAAATTTTAGTTGATTGGGATGAAAATTTTTAATTATTAATATTTTGCTTAGATATTAAAAAAGCCTGCTTACGCAGGCTTTTTTAATGAACAGTTGATAAAGGGTTAGCTAATAAGCTCTTTATCAATGCCAATATTTTCAAGAAAATATCTAACTTTGATATTTGCACCAACAATGGTGATATCAGCAGATTTCTCTAGGCAAATATTACAAATTTCAGCGATTGAGCGGGATGTGGTGTAGTCAATAACAGGCACGTTAGACAAGTCTAAGATGGCTCTGTTGTAATCTGATTTGGTTGAGAAGTCTCTAACAATGCCTTTTGCAGAGCCAAAGCTCATTGGACCGTTTAATTGATAGAACAGTGTGTTGCCAGCACGAATTAGCTCTTGATGTGTTTCATCAAGGTGAGATGCCTCTTCGATGGTTTGCACAGATACAATACTTGCCAGTTGCACATCAGTCATTCTTTGCAAGAAGATTAAGCTTGCCATAACAAGGCCAACGCCAACAGCGGCCATTAGGTTGTAAAACACAGTAATGCCTAGTACTACAATCATGATTAAGGCGCCAGATTTTGGTGTAGAAACCAAGCTCTTAAGATATTCCCAGTCAATAATATCAGTACCAACCTTAACCAAGATTGCGCCCAATACTGCCAATGGAATTTCTTTAGCATATTGTGCACCACCCAATACGATTGCCAGTAATAGGATCGCATGTAGGGCACCAGATATTGGCGTTAAACCGCCAGCCTTTACGTTGGTCATGGTGCGCATAGTTGCACCCGCACCTGGCAAACCGCCAAATAAGCCAGAAAGTGTATTACCAATACCTTGGCCAATTAATTCACGATCTGACTTGTGATGTGTACGTGTAATTTCATCTGATACTAATGAAGTTAGTAATGAGTCAATTGATCCTAAAATAGCCAGCATCATGCCTGCTGCAACCATATCTACAACAATGCTAGTTTCAAAAGTTGGCATGTTGAAATCAGGCAGCCCAGTTGGAATATCGCCAAGCAGCATGGCATTAATTGGCTCTACACCTGATGAGAACATTTCTGGGAAAAAGAATAATACCAAAGT
>NZ_CAXCCZ010000045.1:0-7065 GCF_963981275.1 uncultured Candidatus Thioglobus sp.
CGTGCAAAATTAAGGATATTTCCCCAGATTTGTTGCGCATTATCCCCTTCTTTGGCGGCAATTGCTCGTCCTGCTAATGCAGCGCAAATGGCATATTGAAGATCTAATTCTTTTGGAATGCTAACACTCTCGCCATTAATAATTGCGTCTAAATCTGGCAGATCAGCCATGTGCTCAACAAAGGTGGTAATTTCAACACCAGCCACTTCTCCCACACAAGCACTTGCAGCTTGCCTAAATAAGACCAAATCATTATCAAATTTTTGAAGCGCACGATGCACAAACTCCCAAGTTCTTGGTGAGGGAAATGCAACCGGATTATGTGCCGGATCAAATTCAAATAAATGCTCTGGACGATAGCGTAAAAATCCAATAATGCGTTCATCAATCTTATTTTTATAAGCCCAGGCTGCCCAATCATCTAGATTAACATCCAATTGGTAATGAGAAAAACGATTAGCTAAAGGTGCGGGCATTGAATAAGTAACACCCCTGTCACCTTGGCGATTACCTGCAGCAAAAATAACCCAGCCATCGGGCACTTTGTAATCCCCTAGACGTCTATCTAAAATAAGCTGATAAGCAGCCGCAGAGACGGTTGGTGGTGCTGAGGTGATTTCATCTAAAAATAAAATTCCTTGCTTGCCATGACGATTTTCATCAGGCAGCAGTGATGGGATTGACCAATCTACTAATGTATCATTTTTAAAAGGAATGCCTCGAAGATCGCTTGGCTCCATTTGCGACAAACGAATATCAATAATTTCTACATCGTGCGTTTTAGCCACTTGGGAGATAATTTGAGACTTTCCAATTCCTGGTGCACCCCACAACATGACTGGCGTGTGATGGCCATCAAATACAGATTCAAACTCCTGGGTAAGGATTTTACTAACTTGTTCTGGACGCATAATAACTTGAAAAAATGAAAACTGGCCATATTCTACCGTAATAGAAGATAAAATCCCTTGATATGACTACTGCTAATATTACCCCTGAAGAACTGTGGAATTTCCCTTGTGACTACTCGGTCAAAGTGTTTGGAAAAACCTGTAACGAGTTGCATACTACTGTCTGCACGATTGTTGAAAAACATGCTGATAAAATTCATCCTGATAGCGTCACCACCAAGCAAAGTTCAAAAGGTGGTTATGTGTCTATCACTCTTAAGATTATTGCCACCAGTAGAGTGCAAATAGATTGTATTAATCAAGACCTGCAAGATTGTAAGCTGGTTGCCTACGTTCTGTAAAGTTATATGAAAGTTGTTGAGTTAGGTCGTCAAGCGTATGCGCCAACTTGGCAAGCCATGAAAGACTTTACCAATACACGCACAGCAAAAACAGAGGACGAATTGTGGGTTGTAGAACACCCAAGTATCTTTACTCAGGGCATTGCGGGCAAGCCAGAACATGAATTAAGTATTGGCGCTATACCTATTGTTAAAACCGATCGTGGCGGTCAGATTACTTATCATGGTCCTGGGCAGTTAGTTGTTTATTGTTTAATTGATTTGAAGCGTTTAGACATTGGTGTTAAAAAAATGGTTAGCATTGTCGAGGAGTCTGTTATTGAGCTTTTAAGTCAGTATCAAATTACAGCACACCTAGAAACAGGCGCCCCGGGGGTTTATGTTGATCACGCTAAAATTGCTGCTTTGGGACTTAAGGTTAAACAAGGAAAAACTTATCACGGCTTAAGTTTAAACATTGACATGGACTTAACACCTTTTGCCCAAATTAACCCTTGCGGATATCAAGGATTGAAAGTAACACAAGTAAAAGACTTAGCGGATAATAAGATTAATTTTTCTAATATTGCCAAGCAATTAACTCAACTACTCAGCCATAATATTACCCGTGCCCAATAATCACTCATTAAAACAAGATATCGATATTAAACACCTTAAAGGTGAATCTAAGGTGTCACGCCTAAAAATTAAGCCAGATTCACAACGCCCTGCCCTGCGTAAACCTAGCTGGATTCGTATCAAACATCCTGGTGGGTCAAAAGTTGAACGACTAAAAGACACACTAAGAGATCAGAATTTATATACTGTTTGTGAGGAAGCTCAGTGCCCTAATTTAGGTGAATGTTTTAATCACGGCACCGCAACCTTTATGATCATGGGCCAAATTTGTACGCGTCGTTGTCCATTTTGTGATGTGGCACACGGCAAGCCAAAGGCGCTTGATACCGACGAACCACAACATTTAGCAGATACCATTGAAAAAATGAAATTAAAGTACGTGGTCATTACCTCGGTTGATCGCGATGATTTGCGTGATGGTGGTGCAGATCACTTTAAGCAATGTATTGATGCCATTAGACAGCGAACTCCTGCGGTTAAAATTGAAATTCTAACACCTGATTTTAGAGGTCGTATTGATCAGGCGCTTAAGATCTTTGAATCTTGCCCGCCTGATGTGTTCAATCACAATCTTGAGACTGTGCCAAGTTTATACCCAAAAGTTCGTCCAGGGGCGAGCTATGAATACTCACTTAAATTATTACAAGCTTTTAAACAACAACATCCTAATGTCACCACCAAATCAGGTTTGATGTTGGGTGTTGGCGAAAGTGAGAAGCAAGTTATCAATGTATTGAAAGACCTGCGCGCGCATCAAGTTGACATGCTAACTTTGGGTCAATACCTACAACCTAGCAAACATCATCTCGCTGTAGAGGCTTACATACATCCAGACCAATTCGAACGCTACAAAACCATTGCCACAGAGCTTGGTTTTTTGCAAGTTGCAAGTGCCCCTATGGTGCGATCCTCTTACCATGCCGATTTGCAAATAGCAGGGAAATCCATAAGTTGACTTTGATCAATTTAAACCATTAAAAACAACATGAGTTAACTCAAAAGCTTGATGCACAAGGGTTATTAATGATAGAATCACGCTATATTTAATTAAATAGGTGATTATTATCATGAAAAAATCTATGATTAAGTGCATTAACTTATGCGTCTTATTATTATCAACAACTCTCACAACTTCCAGCAATGCGCAGGAGATTTTTGTTACTGCAAAGCAAAGTCAGGTTGGCCTATTTACTTCTCTTGGCGGTAGTGTTATCCCTCATCGTGAAGTCAACTTGGTGGCAAAATTGCCAGGTGATATTGTTTTTATAGCAGGTGAAGAAGGTGACGCATTTAAAAAAGGAGACGAGTTAGCCAGACAGAATATTGATACATTAATGGCTAAAAGAGATCAAGCCTCTGCGCAAGTTGCAAGCGCTGAAGCAGGCGTGCGTAATGCGCAAATGCAAGTTTACAATGAGATAGAAAACCCCAATGCCCAGTCAAATGCAATGCTTGCCGGCATGCCAAGCATGATTGGCATGTTTTCAGATCCAATGCGCTCAATGACTGGCGAAGGTAATTCATCTTTTCAAAAAAGAACCAATCTGTTTGCCATGAATACCCAATTGGAAACCTCTAAAAACGCACTTTTGCAGGCTTTAGCCGGATTAAGAGAGCTCGATGAAAATATTAGCAATGCAACGATTATTGCACCTTTTGATGGGGTTATTTTGAGAAAAATGGTGGAAGTTGGCCAACCTGCTCAGCCTGGTGTCCCTATGTTTTTGTTCGGAGACACGCTGCAGTTACAAATTAGAGCCGAGGTGCCATCACGTCTAGCAAAAACTTTAAATAAAGGTGTTAAGCTTAATGCAAGACTAGATCAAAGCAGTGAATTTACACCCATCACTGTTTCAAGGGTTTTTCCGATGGCAGATGTAATGGGTCATACTATTACAGTTAAATTTTCACTCCCTAAAGGCACTCAAGCATCACCTGGAATGTATGTTGAGATTATGATTCCAGAATCTTCTAAGCAAATTGCCAAAGTGTTAACCATACCAAGTTCTGCTGTAATCATCAGAGGAAGTTTGCCAACCGTATACGTAAAAACTAACAACAAGTTAGAGATGCGTTTTGTACGTGTAGGCGATGTCGCCAGCAATGGCTGGGTGAGTGTCTTGTCTGGAATTTATCCGGGTGAAACTGTTTTGCAAAACCCCACTTCTGCCACTAAAACCAGACAATAATTATGAGTGATTCTAATAATAATTCAACAGATCATAACGATCAGGACTCCAATACTTTTATTGATGATAAAAATATTGGTTTTTCTGGAAATTTAGCCAGAGCCTTTATTCATTCACCCCTTTCTCCATTGCTATTTATAGCGATGATGGCAGTAGGAATCTGGGGCTTGATTGCCACGCCACGTCAAGAAGATCCACAAATTTCTGTACCTATGGTTGACATTTTTTTTCCTGCACCAGGCCTATCATCAAATGAGGTTGCTAGCCAATTAATCGATCCCTTTGAAAAAGCCTTAAGTGAAATTCCGAATATAAAGCATATTTACTCTGCTAGTGACAGGGAGTACGGCGTTATTACGGTTCAATTTAAAGTAGGAGAGCCGATGGGCCCTTCGATTGTACAAGTTCATAGCAAAATACAATCAAATTTAGATCTTTTGCCAAAAGGGATTAGCCCGCCAAGTGTTAAGCCGAAAGAGGTTGATGATGTTCCATCTGTTACTTTAACCTTGTGGTCAGAAGATGTAGAGGATGATCAACTCAGAATATTAGGAGTTAGCGTTCTTCAACACCTTAAACAAGTGCCATTAACGGGTGTTGGCTTTGTTAATGGTGGCAGATCTCAGCAAATGCGAATTGAAATCCTACCGGAGCGACTAGCAGGCTTTGGCGTGAGTCCTGGCCAGATTGTCCATGCGGTGCAAACCGCAAATACCGGGCATACCGTTGGCTCTATTGAAATGGACAATAAATTTATGTTTGTTGAATCTGGTGGGTATCTCTCTAAAACTAGTGACCTTGAGCGGTTGGTGGTTGGACAACACCAAGGTACGCCGGTATTTTTAAGGGATGTAGCAAGTGTCTCTACAGGCCCTGAAGAAACTAAGCAAATGGTTACCTATTCAACCGGTCCGGCTTCAGACCGAGCAATTCCAGTTCGCAACGCATCGGCTGTAACTATCGCTCTTGCAAAGCAGCGTGGATCTAATGGCGTTAGTGTGGTTAATAATATTCTAAGTGAAGTTGAAGATTTAAAAGGCTATTTAATTCCAAGCAATGTTCATGTTGAAGTAACCAGAAACTATGGCTTAAGTGCCAATACCAAGGTTAACGACTTGTTATTTAAGCTATTCATTGCAACCAGTGCGGTTACTTTACTGGTATGGCTAAGCTTGGGTATTAAACCTTCAATTGTTGTTCTATTAACCATTCCGGTAGTTTTAGTAGCTACTGTATTTGTGGCCATGCTTATGGGCTTCACAATTGACAGGGTTAGTTTATTTGCTCTAATTTTCTCCATCGGTTTCTTGGTTGATAACGCCATTGTTATCGTGGAAAACATATACAGACGATGGCTTCTTGCGGGCAATATGGACACTGAAGTAGCTGTTGATGCTGTGCGTGAAGTGGGCAATCCCACTGTGCTAGCAACTTATACAGTAGTAGCTGCACTCATTCCAATGGGTTTTGTATCTGGCATGATGGGGCCTTACATGGCACCAATTCCTGCACTGGGCTCTGTGGCCATGATATTGTCGCTATTAGCGGCGTTAATTTTTGCACCTTGGTTGGCCATGAGAATTATTCCTAGCATGGAAAAACTAAGAAAAATGGAAGAACGTGATGAAAAAATTGATGCAAAAATGGATGTTTTTTTCAGAAAAGCCATTATTGGTCTGGTTCAGAATAAATCAATGGGCCGAGGATTTTTACTAGGGCTAATCTTAAGCTTCTTTGGTGCAATGTATATGTTTTACAATACCGCTGTTCCCGTCAAGATGCTACCATTTGACGATAAATCTAACTTTAGTATTGTTATTGATATGCCAGATGGAACTGCCCTACCAACAACGGCAAACTTTACTAATAAAATTGCTGCCAGACTGGAAAATGTCGAGGAGATTATTGCCACTCAAAACTACATCGGAACCGCACAACCTTTTGATTTTAATGGTTTAGTTCGTCATTACTACCTGCGTCAATTCCCATGGCAATCTGAAATTGCTATCCAATTAACTGATAAAACCATGCGTGATAGAACCAGCCACGAAATCGCCTCAAGCGTTCGCAAAGAGTTGCAAGTTATTGCCCAACGTGAAGGTGTTGCTATTACCGTTGTAGAAATGCCACCAGGCCCACCAGTACTGCAAACTGTTGTTGCTGAAGTGCATGGTCCAGATGCACAAACACGCCGACAAGTTGCTAAAGATATTACTCAAATATTTAAAGAGTCTGAGCGCATCTCTGATGTTGACAATTTAATGCGAAGTGCTATGGAAACTTGGCGTTTTGAAATTAACCGTGAAAAAGCCTCAAGACAAGGTATTTCAGTAGAAACTATTAATCAGCATTTGGCTATGGTGATGGGTGAATTTAAAGCAACCACAATTTTTAACTCTATGATTTCAGAGCCTACTCATGTTGTTCTGAGCATTCCCGTTGAAAAAAGATCTAACTTAAATCGTCTTGGTGACTTACCAATCATGACAAGAGATCAGCGCACTATTCCTTTATCAGAGTTAGGAAAATTTGTTAAAGTTAAGCGTGATCCAATCATTTATCACAAAGACTTACGCAATGTTGAGTTTGTTGTTGGTGATGCCATAGGCAGGCTTGGTGCGCCAATTTATGCCATGCTTGATGTAGAGAAGATCCTTAAAGAGAAAGCTTATAAAACCCCAGATGGTGTTGAGCTGAGAAGTGGCGAATATACCGGACCGCCTGCAAGTGATAAACAAACAGGGTTTGAATGGGGTGGCGAGTGGACGGTAACTTACGAAACCTTCCGTGATATGGGTATGGCCTTTGGCGTAGCATTGATTGCTATTTACATGCTGGTTGTTTGGGCATTTGGCAACTTCACCATTCCAGCAATTATTATGTCGCCAATTCCCTTAACACTATTGGGTATTGTTCCGGGTCATTGGTTATTAGGTGCAGAATTTACCGCCACCTCAATGATTGGCTGGATTGCCTTGGCAGGTATCATTGTGCGTAACTCTATCT
>NZ_CAXCCZ010000046.1:0-7063 GCF_963981275.1 uncultured Candidatus Thioglobus sp.
GATTGTGCCCACGTTTACATGGGGCTTGGTTCTTTCGAATTTTTCTTTTGACATTGTAAATACTCCTTACTTATTTAATTTTTCGATAACATCGTCAGCAACGTTTTTAGGTGCTGCCGTATACTTTGAGAATTCCATAGAATAGCTCGCACGTCCTTGGGTCGCTGAACGAAGATCATTTGCATAACCAAACATTTCAGCTAGTGGAACGTCTGCTTTCAATTGCTTGCCGTTTGGAAGATCTTCCATGCCACCAACCAAACCACGACGACGGTTAAGATCACCCATAACATCACCCATGTACTCTTCAGGTGTAACAACCTCTACTGCCATCATTGGCTCAAGAAGTTGTGGATTAGCCATTCTAACACCTTCCGCTAAACACTTAGAAGCGGCAATCTTAAATGCCATTTCATTCGAGTCAACATCATGGTAAGAACCATCATAAACTGTTACTTTAACGTCAACTAATGGGAATCCGGCTAATACACCGTTCTCCATTTGCTCTTGAACACCTTTGTTAACGGCAGGAATATATTCTTTAGGAATTACACCACCTTTAATTTCATCAACGAACTCATAACCGGCGCCAGCTTCTTGTGGCTCGATACGTAAATGTACATGTCCATACTGACCACGACCACCTGATTGCTTAGCAAATTTATGCTGGTGCTCAACCATTGTTGTAATTGCTTCACGGTAAGATACTTGTGGTGCTCCAACGTTACACTCAACATCAAATTCACGCTGCATACGATCTACAATAATATCTAAGTGAAGCTCACCCATACCAGCGATAATTGTTTGTCCGGATTCTTCATCACTCGATACACGGAAAGACGGATCTTCAGCTGCAAGCTTACCTAAAGCGATACCCATTTTTTCTTGGTCAGCTTTAGTTTTAGGCTCAACTGCTAATGCGATTACCGGCTCAGGGAATTCCATTCTTTCTAGAACAATCTTCTCTTTAAGATCGCATAGCGTGTCACCAGTTGTTACATCTTTAAGGCCGATCGCAGCAGCAATATCACCGGCACGAACCTCTTTAATTTCTTCACGGTCATTAGAATGCATCTGAACCATACGGCCAATACGCTCTTTTTTACCTTTAGATGAGTTATAGACGAAATCACCCGCTTTAAGTACACCTGAGTAAACACGGAAGAAAGTTAACGTACCAACGAATGGGTCCGTTGCAATTTTAAATGCTAAAGCTGAGAACGGCTCATCGTCACTCGCTGGACGTGGCGCACGAGTCTCGTCTTTATCGTCAAGAATACCTTCAATTGCATCAACATCTAGTGGAGACGGCATGTACATGATAATTGCATCTAATGCTGCTTGCACACCTTTATTTTTAAATGCTGAGCCACAGAACATTGGAATAATTTCATTATTAATAGTCTGAGTACGAATACCTTCTTTAATTTCGTCATCTGTTAGATCGCCATCTTCTAAGTATTTTTCCATTAACTCTTCAGAAGCTTCTGCAGCTGATTCAATCATGAATTCACGCTTTTCTTCAGCAAGGTCTTGTAATTCTGCAGGAATATCTAGCGCTTCATAAGTTGCACCTTGATCTGCTTCATTCCAGTAAATCGCCTTCATAGTGATTAAGTCAACCACACCTTTAAAATCTTCTTCGGCACCAATGGCAATTTGCATTGGTACAGGGTTTGCACCTAAACGTGTTTTAATTTGATCACATACACGCAAGAAATCTGCACCAGCACGGTCCATCTTATTAACAAAACCGATACGAGGAACGTTGTATTTATTAGCTTGACGCCATACAGTTTCTGATTGAGGCTCTACACCACCAACCGCACAGAACAATGCCATTGCACCGTCTAATACTTTTAAAGAACGCTCAACTTCAATTGTAAAGTCAACGTGTCCCGGAGTATCAATAATATTAATACGATGCTCTTCAAACTGCTCATCCATACCTTTCCACATACAGGTTGTTGCAGCAGAAGTAATAGTAATACCACGTTCCTGCTCTTGCTCCATCCAGTCCATGGTTGCGCCACCGTCATGTACTTCACCAATTTTGTGAGTACGACCTGTGTATAAAAGAACACGTTCAGTTGTTGTTGTTTTACCAGCATCAATGTGCGCCATAACGCCAACATTACGGTAGCGACTAAGTGGGTGATTTCTTGCCATTTTCTTAAATCCTTTCGTTTACCAGCGGAAATGAGCAAACGCCTTGTTTGCTTCAGCCATTCTGTGAGTGTCTTCTTTCTTCTTAAATGCAGTGCCACGATTTTGAACCGCGTCTAATACTTCGCCTGCTAGTCTAAGCTTCATACCTTTTTCACCACGCTTACGTGATGCTTCAATAATCCAACGCATGGCTAGCGCAATTTTACGCTCTGCTCTTACTTCAATTGGAACTTGGTAAGTTGAACCACCAACACGGCGAGACTTAATCTCAACCTGTGGTCCAATGTTATCTAGGGCTTGTTTGAATACTTCAATTGGCTCAGCATTACCTTTAGCTTCAATTGTATCTAACGCATCATAAACGATCTTCTCAGCTACAGATTTTTTACCATCTAACATTAAGATGTTTACAAACTTAGCCAATACTAAATCACCAAACTTCGGGTCTGGTAGGATTTCTCTTTTAGGGGCGGATCTTCTTCTCATAGGGTTTCTCTTGTTTTATATATTGTTGTTATTTCTTAGGTTTCTTAGTACCATACTTAGAACGACCTTGCATTCTGCCATCAACACCAACGGTATCTAGTGCACCACGAACCGTGTGATAACGAACACCAGGCAAGTCTTTAACACGACCGCCACGAATAAGAATCACAGAGTGTTCTTGTAAGTTGTGCCCTTCACCACCAATGTAAGTTGTTACTTCGGCTGAATTAGTAAGTCTGACACGAGCAACTTTACGTAATGCTGAGTTAGGCTTCTTAGGGGTTGTTGTATATACACGAGTACATACGCCACGTTTTTGAGGGCAGCTGTCTAATGCTGGCACACCACTTTTGGTAACCTTCTTTTTACGTGGATTACGTACCAATTGATTAACTGTTGACATATCGCTATTTCTCCAAATCTTCTTTAATTTAAATAAGTTACAGCCACCCATTGTTTTTCCGGGGGCAATAAAGGAGTGAATTATACTGTGTTAGGCGCGCTTATGTCAACAAGTTTTAGGCCTTTTTCATCAAGCTGTCTAATAAAAAATTACTGGCGCGATTTAGCATTTCAAATACCTCATCGAATCGGCCTTCAAAATAGGGGTCGGGTACACTTTTTGTTTGATTATTGGGTATGTTATCTAGCATTAAAGATAGCTTGAATTGCTGATCTTTAGGGCAAATATTTTGCATATTGGATAAATTCGATTCATCCATCGCAAAAATATAGTCATAATAATAAAAATCACTTTCATGGACTTGGCGCGCACGCTGACTAGATAAATCTACCTGGTATTTGGCCGCCGAGAATTGTGATCTGGAATCTGGCTGCTCGCCAACATGATAGGCGTGTGTACCAGCTGAATCAATTTCAAATAAATCCCCCATGCCGCGCTTATTTACTTGAGATTCAAAAGCACCTTCAGCGGTTGGCGATCTACAAATATTACCCATGCAAACAAATAAAATTTTAGTTTTTTCGTCACTCATCTGCTTTTATAGTTGATAAAATCAATCATTATATCTATTATCAAAGTTGATTATGCCTAACACCTTATTGGATTCCGCTAAACAAGTTATTCTAACCGAAGCAAGTGCTGTCACTCAATTGGCTGATCAACTCGATCAGAGTTTTATTGATGCCTGTGGTCTTATTCAAAATTGTACAGGTAAAGTAGTTTTAATCGGCATGGGAAAATCCGGCCATATTGGCAATAAAATTGCCGCCACTTTCGCCTCCACTGGCACACCAGCTTTTGCCGTACATCCAGGCGAAGCTGGGCATGGAGATTTAGGCATGATCGAGGCAAACGATGTTGCTATCTGCATTTCTTATTCTGGCGAATCAGATGAAATCATGACATTGGTGCCAGTAATCAAACGCCTAGGCGCACCTATCATTAGCATGACCGGCAATAAGAACTCTTCAATCGGTCAAATTAGCGATGTACATCTAGATGTTAGCGTAGAGATGGAAGCCTGTCCGCATAATTTAGCACCCACCTCCTCAACTACAGTTGCACTCGCTATGGGTGACGCCCTAGCAGTGAGTATTTTAACCAACAAAGGTTTTAGCCCGGATGACTTTGCTCGCTCACACCCTTCGGGTGCACTTGGCAGGAGGCTACTAACTTTTGTTCACAATATTATGAAAACTGGTGACGACATTCCAACAGTCTCTCCTCAAACCAAATTATTAGATGCACTGCTGGTGATGAGTCAAAAAGCTTTGGGCATGGTGCTCATTACTAACAACAACCATCTAGAGGGTATCTTTACTGATGGTGATTTACGCCGCGTGCTAGAAACACATACTGATATTCAAAATCTGAAAATCGAAGAGGTAATGATTCCAAATTGTAAAACAATTCTAGCGGACAAGCCAGCCATGACCGCTGTGCAAATGATGGATGAGTTTAACTTAAACTCTCTACCTGTTGTCGACGAATCTAACCAAGTGCTAGGAGCTATTAACACACACACTTTAATGCAAGCAAAAATCATCTAAATTACTTTGTCTTTTCCTTTTTTTACTTTGTTGAATTTTATAAACACTTGATTGTAAAGATTTACTTCACGCCCTGCATATTTATAAAATTCACCTCATAGAAAGAAAAAAATACTTACAATTAACACAATGCTTATTTAGAATAATTAGCCACACCTAAGTAATTAATCTTTCAACACCCCACCAAACGCCAATCAGTGCAATTAATACTGAAACCGGCACAACGGCCAATTGTTGATAGTTAAGTTTTAACTTGCGAAGCAACAACAGCACACTAACTACACCCAGCACAATAATCACTTGTGCCAATTCCACGCCAATATTAAAACCAATGAGCGTGGTTAAAAATGAATCGGGCATCATCTCGAACCCTTTAAGCATGCTGGCAAAACCCAAACCATGAATCAAGCCGAATATAAACACAATAATGGTTTTGCGTTTGATGGACTGGTGGGTGAGTAAATTCTCAATCGCCACGTAGGCGATAGAAAAAGCAATCAACGGCTCTACAATTCTTGCTGATATTTCTAACACACCTACCATTGCCAAGCCCAGTGTAAGTGTGTGCGCCAAGGTAAAAGCACTTACCAATAATAATAAACGACGCCATAACAAGGAAGAAAGCGCCATGCCAATAATAAACAAAATATGATCCCAACCTAACGGAATAACATGATCAAAACCAATATCAATAAATTGAACAAAACGCTGCGTAGCGCTTTGAGACTCTGGGTGATTAACGTCAATCATGCCACTTGAGCTACCATCACGCAACCATTGCCACTGACTCCAATTGTATTCATCTTTTTTGTATATTTGCCAGCGCAAGGCACTATCGCCATGGATTTTTCCATACTGCCAAGTCAGCGTTTTGGGCCATTCATCAAGTGGCGTCTGATACGTCAAAACAGTTTTTCTAGGGCGTTTTTTATAACCAACAATGTCAACGTCAACCTCTTTTAAAAAGAGCGCTTGACGTTGGCTGTTTACACTTAATTGGAGGCTATTTAAAAATTCAGCTTCAAATGCTTTAAATCGTTGCTGCAAATGCTCAGGCTTAAATGCACGTAATTCATCATACTGCGCTGCATTTGGCGAGTCTGTAGTATTTTTATATTGCGTACCAATACCCGTCATGGCCGCTTCAAGGCTTAAATCAATTTTCACTTCCAGTGTCTTATTTTTAAAGATGGACACTTCCACCAAAGCCGGCTTAACCACATCTGCCTGCACAGTGATATTAACAAACAACAGTAATAAGAATAGTAATTTCATTAGCCCTCTGTAATAAAAAACCCCGACTAGCGGGGCTTTTTATAATACTTTTTACTCCAGATTTAGATCAACTTTCCAGCATAATTTTCAATACCTGGATTAGTCTTAACACCTTTAATAGTTGGATGATTAACTTTCTTCAAGTCTAGTGTACCCTGCTTACGTAAATAGTCAGCAGCAACGTCCCACATTAAACGTCCATTACCAACCGAGCCCACTTGCGCCCAACCAGAAACTTTATACGACTTATTCGGATCAATTGTTGTACCTTCATCATCTTTCATCTCTGAAATACGATTACCCAATGTTGCCGCCGGATCAATGGTGTAGTCCATGCCACCCATACGCACCATGTCACCACCTGATTGTAAATATGGATCTTGTACAAATAAATTTTCTGCAATGCCCTCTAAGATATCTTTAAGTTGTGCACCTTTTAGCTCGCTCACATATGTTTCACCATACGTCATTGAAGTGTTTGTCATGAGATCTTCCATAGTTACATCATGCCCTGCTGGCACCGACGTACCCCAGCGCACACCAGCTGACATAGCAAAGTCTGCATCATGCTCTTCACGCAATGAGTTAACCAATACTTGATCCCAAGTGCCCATAAAGTTACCACGACGATATAAAGTTTGGTCAGTTTTACAAAGCTTCTCTGTCAAAATTTCATCGTAAGTTTTATCTAGACGATCCATATTATTTGACATAGCTGAGCTTCTGGCTTCCACTACATTTTCATCGTATTTAGTATTACGCATCTTAGTGATAAAAGAGACCATGGCTGCATCTGGCTTAACAAAGTCAGTCAAAATTGGCAACATTTTGTAGTTGTAACCAACCACACGATGATCTTTAATATCAAAATCTAACACACCAATATATTTACCTGAACAGCCCGCATTAGTAACCACTGTCATGCCGCCTGCATTTTTCACTTCGATAGGTTTTGGCATACCATCATGCGTATGACCACCAAAAATAGCATCAATACCAACGACTCGAGAAGCCATTTTAATGTCAACATCCATACCATTATGAGAAACCAAAATCACAGCATCTGGCTTTTCATTTTCACGAATATCTGCAACCAGTTCACTCAGCTCATCTTCACGCA
>NZ_CAXCCZ010000047.1:0-6906 GCF_963981275.1 uncultured Candidatus Thioglobus sp.
AGCTATTTTAAAGAAGCAAGATGGAGCAACTCATACTACATTAGAGCAAGTTAACTTTCACTATCCAGCCTCTAAAATTAATGGCCAAGCACAAAAAGTAACTAATGACGGCACTCAGCAAGTGTTTAGTTCGGCCAGCTATAGCTTGTGCCCATTAGGCAATACAGATTGGCGCATGAAGGCAGACCAAATCACACTTAACTCTAAAACAAATAAAGGCGTCGCTGAAGATGTCACGGTAGAGTTTTTAGGGGTGCCAATTTTCTACTCACCTCATCATGAGTGGGTATTAGAAGGACGAGGTTCTGGTTTCTTAGCGCCAAGTTTTGGTAGCTACGACGAGTCTGTTGCCAGTAAAGACAACAACTACCAAGTAAGAATTCCTTATTACTTTAACATTGCGCCTGATCGTGATTTGTTACTAACACTTAATCATCTATCAAGTAGAGGTAGTATTGTAGAGGGTGTCTATCGACAGCTCATTGCTAAAGGTGATTATTGGAAAGAGGGTCGATTTGAAATTGAAGGTCACTATTTAAACGAAGACGATATTACTAGCAACAAGCGCTGGTTACTCAATTCAAAAATCAATCTTTCTGTTAACGATAAAATCAACATTAATGCTAATACTAACCGAGTTTCAGACGCTGACTACTTTAAAGATATAGCACATAGCAATACTTCTGACTCATCATTACACTCACAGATTGATGCATCCTATAAAGATGATGAGCGCAATCTGGCTTTGTCTTTATTTGCAGAAACCGAACAATTGATTAATAGCGGCAGTGCGGCTTACACGCGTGCACCAGAATTATCAATCTCTAAAGGCTTTGAAGGTTTGAGTGGTCGAGATATGAATTTGTCATTAGTCAGCACTAAGTTTGCGCACAATGATTCTAGCAAAACAACCGGTGTGCGCACACATGCTCAAGCAGGCTTTAAGCGCTCAATAGCAACTGACGCTTATTCGTTGACACCAAGCTTAAACCTCTCAACTACAGATTATGCACTTAATAATAGCACTGACCAAGATCGTTCTATTTATAGCTTTGGCATCGACTCAAAGCTGTTCTTAGAAAGAGAAACAAACCTTTTTGGTGTTGATTTAATTCAAACCTTAACACCAAGACTGGCTTACAACTACACACCTAAAAAGAATCAAAGCGCACTACCAAGCTTTGATTCTGCTGACAAAAATGATTCTTACGAAAGTTTATTCTCTGGTCAAAAATTTACCGGTATTGATAGAATTAGTAACGCCAATAGCTTTACTTTAGGACTTGAATCTGATTTTCTTGATGAGGAAAATGGTAATACCTATTTGAGTTTAAAAGCCGCTCAAACTCATCATATTGATGAGCAAGATATGGACAGCAATGGTAATTTAGTTGACCGTAGAAAATATTCTGATATTGCCGCTTCTGCCGACTTTGCATGGAGCAACTTTACCTTTAACAATGCATTGCAATACGACCCAGAAACCAGCAAAATTGATAAACGCGATAGTGCGATTACTTACCAACTCAATCCTAGAAAATTCTTAACCATTGCGCACCACGATGACAACAACGTTAAATCAGCCGAATTGTATGGCGCTTATCCAATCAACACAAAAATGCATGTCTTTGCTGGTATTAATCGCTCTATCACTGATTCAATCACCAATAAAGAAACCACAGGTATTGCTTACGAGTCTTGTTGTTGGGCAATTCGTTTAGCGCACTTTAAAAAGCATATTAGTGGCAATGACTATGATTACGTGACAGACTTTGAATTGGTACTTAAAGGCTTGGCCAGCACCTCTCCAAGTCTCTCAAAAGAACTAGAAGAAAACATTCCAAACTACTTAGCCAACCTTAATGACTAATCCAATGAAAACCTTATTTGCATTTGCATTAATTTTTTCACTTAATTCGTTAGCTACTCCCAATAGTATTGTTGCTATTGTTAACGACGAGCTGATTACTTTTGATGCAATCAGTGCGAAAATTAAGCCCGCTTCTACCAAAGCTGAAAAAATAAAACTGATCGATAACCAAATCAACCTGGTGCTTCAATTAGAAAAAATACAAAAATTTGGCATCAAGCCTAAATTAAGCTTTGTTAATTCTATGCTCAGCAATATCGCCTCGCAAAACGGCTTAACCCTGGCACAACTACAAGCCAATGCGCAATATGACGAGATCTTAGAAAATATAAACCAACAGCTTTCACTAAGAGGTCTTAAGCAGCTTGTTTTACAAGAAGCTAACATTAAACTATCTCAAGCAGAAATTGACACTATGCTTTCTAAAAATCCTAGTAAGTCTGAAAGCCTTAATAAGCAAATCAAAATAGCGCAAATTGTGATCAGCTCTATCGATCAGACAGACTCTTTATTGCAATCTAAAGACAACTTGATTCAGCAATTTTTAACCGAACTCAGTGACAAAATTAATGCCGGCACTTCGTTCTCGAGTTTGGCTAAATTACACTCTCAAGACCCTTCTTATAAAAATGGCGGTGAATCAGAATGGCTTGATGAAAATAGACTGCCAGCACTGTTCAAACAACAAATATCCCAACTTAAAGCAGACGAATTATCACCACCTTTTCAGACTGAGCAGGCCTGGAGAATTATCAAAATTATTGATAAACGCAGTGTTGACAATCATCTAATTGCACTCAAATCACAACTCGTTCAATCAAAGAAAAATACCTTTTTTAAAGATTGGGTAAAAGCACTAAGAAAAAATGCCTATATAGAGATTTTTGATCACAAACTATAAGCGCACCACCCATGTCTAAATCAATTATCATCTTTGGATTTCATGCTATCCAGGCGCAAATAGATTCCACTCCCGAGTGTTTGATTAAAGTATTTACACTGGACAATCGCAACGACAAGCGTTTAAACACATTGACCACTCAGCTCGATTGTTTGGGTATTAACACGCAAAAATCTAGCAAGCAACAACTCGATAAGCTCACTAAAAGTCAAACGCATCAAGGTATTGTTGCTGAAATATTGCTACCCACCCTACCTAACCTGGATGGCCTGATACACCATATTGAAAAACTCGACAATAACAGCTTAATATTAATATTAGACTCTATTCAAGATCCAAGAAACCTAGGTGCTTGTTTACGTAGCGCTAACGCTGCTGGTGTAGATTGCGTAGTCATTAACAAAGATGGCTCTGCACCGATAAATGCATTGGTTCACAAAACATCTGCAGGTGCATTAAACCAACTTAAGATTTTCTCTGTGACTAATTTATCTCGTACTATCAAAGCACTAAAAGAACAGAATATTTGGGTAGTTGGTCTAGATGGTGCAACAGATCAATCACTTTATCAAATTGACCTTACCACGCCAACTGCAATTATTATGGGGGCTGAGGGCTCAGGTTTGCGCTCACTAACCAAGAAGTCTTGCGACCAATTGGCCATGATTCCAATGCAAGGCAATGTTGAGAGTTTGAACGTTTCTGTTGCGACAGGCATCGCCTTATTTGAAGCCAGCAGACAGCGTCACCTCTAAACCGCTGAGATTAATTAAACTTAAGCCCTAAAAGTATGATTTTTTGGTAAAATTGTCAAGTTTTTGCAGTATTGATGAAACAAGGAATACCCGAACAGATAAAGCTTTTTAAATTCGCTTCTAGATCATTGATCTTTTCACAGGTTTACCAAGTGAGAGATTTCCCTAGAATTAGCGCATTGGTAAGCAATCAAGACGCACCTGTTAGTGTTGAATTAAATTTTAGCATTGAAAATAACAGAATTCCTTGTATTACCGGTAAAGTTGAACTGGATGTGGCACTAACCTGCCAACGTTGCTTAAATGAAGTCAGTATTCATTTACAACCAAAATTTCAGCTTGCTTTTTTGCAAAATGAACAACAAGGTGAAGAGTTAGACTCTAGCTTTGAGACGATTCTAAATGCTGACGAAGAATTTTCGACCATAGAATTTATAACGGATGAAGTGTTGATATCCGTCCCGATGATCCCCATGCATGAGCATGAGTGTGCATCGTACAAAGATACAACACCAATAAAAGAGCAAAAGCGTGAAAATCCTTTTGCGATATTAAAACAATTGAAAAACTCAACTAAGGAGTAAAAAATGGCTGTACAAAAAAGTAGAAAAACCCCTTCAAAAAGAGGCATGCGTCGTTCACACAACGCACTAACTAGCCCAGCACTATCTGAAGATCAAGAAACAGGTGAAATTCATTTACGTCACCATGTGACTGCTGATGGTTATTACCGTGGTAAAAAAGTCATTAATAAAGCACAAGATATTCAGGAAGTAGAAGCTTAAGTCCTAATGACGATCAGGGTATCAATTGATGCCTCAGGGGGAGATCATGGGATACCAGTTACTATTACAGCTGGTCTTAAAGCCTTGGGTGCGTTTCAAGACTTACACCTAAATTTTGTAGGTGACGAGTCTGCTATTCAAGCAGAACTCGATAAACACCCATCTTCTCAAAAACTATCTAATCGATTTGGCATTACTCACGCTAGTGAAGTAGTTGCAATGAACGAATCACCTTCAATTGCACTACGTAAAAAGAAAGACTCATCAATGCGTGTTGCTATTAATTTAGTCAAAGACAAAACTGTCGACGCTTGTGTTAGTGCTGGTAATACTGGCGCACTAATGGCTATTTCACGCTTTGTATTAAAAACCATTAAAGGCATTGATCGCCCTGCTATTATGGGTCGCATGCCTACCATGACGGGTCATGCCCACATGCTAGACCTCGGTGCAAATGTAGATTCTAAACCAGAAGCTTTAGTTGAGTTTGCAGTTATGGGCTCTATTGCTGTCGAACACACTGAAGACATCACCGCACCTAGTGTAGGCCTACTTAATATTGGTGAAGAGGAAATGAAGGGCAATGACAGCATTAAAAAAACAGCTGAACTACTTAAAGCCTCTAACTTAAATTATGTTGGCTTTATTGAAGGCGATGACATCTATAAAGGCACTGTTGATCTAGTGGTTTGTGATGGCTTCGAAGGTAATATTGCACTCAAAGCATCAGAAGGTATAGCGGCAATGATGGGTCATTACCTAAAACAAGCTTTTACTAAAAATATTTTTACTAAAATTGTTGCTCTTATCGCTACTCCAGTTTTAAAAGACTTTAAATCTAGCCTAGATCCTGGAAAATACAACGGTGCTAGCTTACTAGGCCTTCGCGGAATTGTGGTTAAAAGTCATGGTGGCGCCAATGCCGATTCATTTTTCCAGGCGATTAAAGAAGCCTACTTAGAGGCGCACGCTAAAATCATTGAAAAGATCACTACTCAGGTATCATTAGAATTAGAAAACCAACAAAGCAAAGGCGATAATGAGTAAATTTGCAAGAATCATCGGTACAGGTTCTTATTTACCACCTAAGGTGGTTACTAATGATGATTTATCTGAAAAAATTGATACTTCTGATGAGTGGATCGTCGCTCGAACTGGTATCAAAGAAAGACGTATTGTTACTGACGAATCTACTTGTGATTTGGCCACCATCGCATCTAACAATGCGCTTGAAATGGCTGGCATCGATGCCAGTGAATTAGACTTAATCATCTTAGCAACCACCACGCCGGATAAAATTTTTCCAGCAACGGCAACCATGTTGCAAAATAAAATTGGCGCTTCTTGCCCTGCCTTTGACCTTCAGTCAGTTTGTTCGGGCTTTGTCTTTGCATTAACCACTGCTGAACAATACATTAAAACCGGTGCAGCCAATAAAGTATTGGTTGTTGGTAGTGAGACCCTGTCTCGCATTGTTGACTGGAATGACCGATCAACTGCCATTCTTTTTGGCGATGGTGCTGGTGCTGTGGTGTTAAGTGGTAGTGAAGAAACTGGCATCTTGCATTCAAAACTTTTTAGTGATGGCAACTACTTGTCTTCATTACAAGTGAGTAATAACTACATTAACGAAACTGGTTTTATCGAAATGGCGGGCAACGAGGTCTTTAAGATTGCTGTTAGTCGCCTTTCTTCTTTAGCAGAAGAAACACTCAAGGAATGCAACATGAGTTCCGATGAGCTTGATTGGATGGTGCCTCATCAAGCCAATATTCGTATTATTTCTGCAGTCGCTAAACGCATCAAAACCCCAATGGACAAAGTGGTTGTTACTTTAGAAAAGCACGGCAACACATCGGCCGCCTCTATTCCATTAGCACTAGACACAGCGGTTCGAGATGGTCGCATCAAGAAAGGTCAAAACCTATTGTTCGAAGGTATTGGTGGTGGTTTTAGCTGGGGCAGTATTTTAGTTAAATTCTAAAACTTTCTTGATTGTAACTGTTCAGTCAAACTACGTAACTCGCTCGAATCCATACTTAATTGCTCTAACTTTTCAAAAGCTCGCTGATATAACTGCTGATAAGTTTTTGTCGCTTCATCCAAGCCTAATAACGCAGGATAAGTTGGTTTATTTTTATCGGCGTCTGAGTGTTGTTTTTTACCCAGCACACCTTCCGGGGTAAGCACGTCTAAAACATCATCTTGAACTTGATAGGCTAAGCCAATATCTTGTGAAAAACCATCTAATATTTTTTGATCTTCAGCGCCACACTGGCTCGACACCAAAGCACCTAATTTAACCGAACAACTGAGTAACGCACCGGTTTTCTTTCGATGCATGTTTTGCAAAGTTTCAGCGTCAATGGTTTTTGAAACCACCGATAAATCAATCGACTGCCCTTCAGCCATCTCAAATGCCGCATGCGTCAGTGCTTGAAGTAGTGTTATTCGCACTTGAGCTGATAAGCCACCATCATTGGTTAGCACTTCAAAAGCCAAGGCTTGTAAACCATCACCAGCTAATATGGCTTGAGCCTCGCCGAATTGCTTATGACAAGCAGGCTGGTTGTGGCGAATATCATCATCATCCAT
>NZ_CAXCCZ010000048.1:0-6648 GCF_963981275.1 uncultured Candidatus Thioglobus sp.
ACATTGCTGGCTGAGTGTTTTGCGTTTGGTTAAGCGCTTCTTGATCTTCTTGAGTTAAAGCCCAAAGATCAAAACCCAGTGCATCTGATGCCTCTGTAAAGGTATCTTTAACAATAGAGAAGTTATCATTCAAGTCTGACAGCATGCCAAGTGATTGAGAGCCCTGGCCTGGAAAAACAATTGCGTATTTCATAATAATATTAATGGGTGAAATAGCCTTATTTTAATTAATAAAAAAGCGCCCGGAAGGCGCTTTTTAGATAATTCTTAACTTCAGACTATGCAGTTTCGATTGAAACCGTCTGACGCATGAATTTACCCTTCTTGGCGAAAACCACTTTACCGTCTGCTGTTGCAAACAATGTGTCGTCCTTACCTTTACGTACGTTTGTACCTGGATGAACTTTAGTACCTCTTTGACGCACTAAAATGTTGCCCGCTAATACAGCTTGACCACCAAATCTCTTAACACCTAGACGCTTCGATTGGGAGTCGCGTCCGTTATTAGTACTACCACCTGCTTTTTTATGTGCCATGGGTTATTCTCCTATGCCTTAATTTTTGTAATTTCGATCTCAGTAAACAATTGTCTGTGACCTTGTGTCTTCATAGAGTGCTTACGACGACGGAATTTCAAGATAGTAACTTTCTTGCCTTTACCTTGTGAAATAACTTTTGCCTCAACTGTTGCTTTAGCAACCAAAGGTGCGCCAACTTGAACGTTGTCGCCATCAGCAACCATTAGCACTTCTTTAAAAGTAACTTTTTTGCCTGGCTCAACTTCTAATTTTTCAACCTTTAAAGTTGTTCCTTCGGCTACTCTAAACTGCTGGCCACCTGTTTTAATAACTGCGTACATAATAAAACCTAAATGTGAATTCGTAAAAAGAGGCAATTATACGCCTTTGAGCCTATTTATGAAAGAGAGTTTTAAGTATAATTTGTATTTTTATTATTACGGACAAGTGAACGATGATTATTTTTGAAACAAACATGGGTGATATCCACATAACAGTTGATGCTGAAAACGCACCTATTAGTGCTAAAAACTTTACTGACTACGTTGAGTCAGGTTTTTTTGATGGCACTATCTTCCATCGTGTAATCAAAAACTTTATGATTCAAGGTGGTGGTTTTAACGAAGATATGAGTCAGAAGCCAACTAATGCTGAAATCGAAAATGAAGCAAAAAATGGTTTAAAAAATTCAAAATATGCGCTTGCCATGGCTAGAACTGCTGCACCTCATTCTGCAAGCTCGCAGTTTTTTATCAACACTCAAGATAATAGCTTCCTAGATTTTCCAGGACAAGATGGCTGGGGCTACTGTGTGTTTGGTGAAGTGGTTGACGGCTTTGATGTGGTTGACAAAATCAACGAAGTATCAACTGGCAACAAAGCAGGACACGCCGATGTTCCTAATGACTCTGTTGTTGTAAATAAAGCCTACACTAAGTAAATTATGCTCAGTTCGCTCATCATAGCGGACCTTCACCTTGTTACCAACGAGGTGGAAAAAAACCAGCTATTTACCGCTTTCTGCAAACAGCAGGCGACCCAGGTAGATCAACTATTCATTCTGGGTGATTTGTTCAACACTTGGTTGGGGGATGATTTATCCTTGTCTTATTATGATGAGATCATTCAGACGCTTAAAGACTTAAGTCACACTACCCAGATTTTTATCATGACGGGAAATCGTGATTTTTTACTCGCCCAAACGTTTGCACACCAAGCGGGTTGTCAGTTAATTGATTCGCCTTATTTGTTAGAAACTCATGGACATCAATATGTACTTACTCATGGTGATGAGTTGTGTACGGATGATGAATCCTACCAACAAATGAAATCAATATTACAACACCCAATCACCAAGTTTATTTTTGTGCGTCTACCTAAAAAATGGCGCCTTAAGCTCAGTGGTCAGTTGCGTCAAAAGAGTGTAAATGCTCAGCAAAACAAATCTCAAGAGATCATGGATGTTAATCCGAGTGCAGTTAACGAGCTAATGAAAAAATATCCTGGCGCTGATCTGATTCATGGACATACACATAGGCTTAATACCCATGTTGAACAGAAATTTACGCGTTATGTTTTAGGTGATTGGTCAAACACTCAAGGGAGTGCCATTAAGCTTGCAGATGAATTAAGCTGGCTTGAAATTCGCTGATCGTCCCATCATATCGACACGTGTTACTGTTAGCATGATTTTTTCATCAAGCTTGGGAATCTGCCCTTCTTTAAACTTAACCTGATCCATCAGTCCAACTTCAGGAATCATAAACAAAGCTTTGTCGCCACGAATATCGACCACTACACCCTCGCCTTTCCATCCTGGGTTTTGCTTTAAAAACAAGCACTTATAGTGATCATTACTAAAACGCGTAACTCGGCCAACACTGGCCAATGCGTTGTTATTAATCCCGATAATTTCCTTAACTCGAACTTTATTCAAGGTAGGTTTACCGGCAATAAAATTAGACAGTTGCTGGTGCGCTAATAGGTCGTAGTAACGTCTTAGTGGGCTGGTAATTCTTAGGTACGAATCTAAACCAAGGCCGTAATGCGGCAATGGCTTAATAGAGGTGGCTGAACGCTTAAAAAACTTAATCGCCTGAAATGATTCAGCCGTACTTAAATTTTCTTTTTTGTCTAATACTTCTTGTGGAAAATCTCCTTCATCTTGCAAAGCGTACGGCATGACAATGTCATTTTCTTGCGCATATTGGGAAATTGTACGACCAGCAGTTACCATTACTTCTGCCACAAAATCACGACTAGGGCTGGTTTTCTGAGGCTCTATTTGCACTTCTGAATCAATATATCTGACATCCACATTAGGTAAATTCAAACTAATTGATCCACTTTTTTCACGGAAAGTTTTATGCTGATCAATAAAGGTTTGAATATTGATAAAATCAGCATTGCTATTATCTTCAAGCTCCTTATCTACCGCCTCATAAGTAGTGTTAACCACTTTAATTGTGCTATGAACCACCTCAATATTACTAATAATACCTTCACTCATATTAAGCCCAATGGACAAAGCTGGAGAAGTATCAGTTTCTCCGAGTGCTAGCGCCTTGGTAATGGAAGTGGGTAACATGTGAATAATTTGCTCGGGTAGATACAGATTAGAGCCGCGCTCACGTGCATATTCATCAAGCTCGGAGCCCGAATCAACAATGACTGAAACATCTGCAATATGAATCCAAAGACGATCTCCATCTACACTGATTGCATCATCAGCATCGTTTGATCCTTCATTGTCAATCGCGTAACAAGTCATGTGAGTTAAATCAACACGCTCAATTTCTGGCAGACTGACCTCAATTTTTTCATCTTCTGGAATACCAAAACGCGCAGGATACGGATTAAAGTCATCGGTGAAATATTTAATTTTCAACAGGAATTTATACGCCGCCTCTTCAGAATTTTCAACCCCTACATGGTCTAGGATTTTGGCATGTTTGGACTGATTTAAGGCAACTTTAGCCGCCTCTTGCAAGAAGGGAATATCTTGCTCATCAAAGGTGTTGTTATTGAGGTTGTCAATACAATGCTGTAAGCTTTCAGCGGCTAATTTTTCTGCATTACGCTTATCTAGGATGCCTTGTACTTGTGCAGTTGGACGTACAAAAACACTGTCCTTTTGCCAATAAAAATACAAACCCTCTTCTACCAAAAGACATGTACACCAAGCGCTTTGCGCGGTATATTCATCAAACAGCCATTCGGTAATTTCTTGCAGGGGTAGAATCTCTTCTTGAAATTCTTCAAGCACACTCACATCTGCGTGCGCGCAAGCGTCATTCACCTTAGCAAAATCTGGGTGAATGAAGCGAAAATCTTTTTCTCTGACTTTGCGAGTTGTTCCGTCTGCAAATTCTAAATCGAATTTATTCGCAGCAACGTTAGCAATGCGCGCGCTTTTGCCTTTGTAGGCAACCAGTGAGTTAACCAAGACTAATAAAAATTAATCTAATGTATCTTCGTAATCTTCAGCCGACATCAAGCCATCAATGCTGTCTGCTTTAAATTTAACCAGCCAACCATCATCATAACAACTTGAATTGACCAATTCAGGCTCGTCGTCCAATGCTTCGTTAGCTTCAGTCACTTCAAGATCAGCAGGTGCATAAACACCACTAGCTGCTTTTACAGATTCAACCACACAAAACTCATCCTCTTGAGAAGCCTCATCGCCAACACTTGGCACTTCAACAAATACCATATCGCCTAATAATGCCTGAGCATGATCCGTAACACCCATAGTATAGGTGCCATCGCCATTATCTAAAATCCATTCATGGGTCTGTGTGTATTGTCTATCGTCTCTTACTTCACTCATCCTCTTTACTGCATCTTTCCCCTTTCTACTACGTTAAATTTTAAAAATACTCAGTTGTGTAAATTAGCTACACGCTTTCGCATTTTGAAAATTTGCCTTGTAGAAAAGAAAAATACTTGCAAACTCCTGTTAATTAATAATATTTTTCTAAACTAATACTTTGCCATTTCTGACAAATGGTGGTTTGACTATTTTAGCCGAAACTAATTTATTTCGCATCTCAATTTCACATGATCCTGTTGTGCCCATTGGCACTCTTGCCAAGGCAATTGCTTTGCCCATAGTTGGAGAAAAGGTGCCTGAAGTGACCTCGCCATCACCTAAAATTGTGACAACTTTTTGATGATCTCGAATTACACCTTTACTATCTAAAACAAGGCCAACAATAGTTTTTTTAACACCGTCATCCCTTAATTTTTCTAACGCTTTACGGCCAACAAACTGACGATCTTCATCATTTAAATCCACCGTCCAAGTTAAAGCCGCCTCAAGTGGGGAGATTTCATCATTCATTTCCGAGCCATATAAACTCATGCCCGCCTCTAGACGCAATGTATCTCTAGCACCTAATCCACAGGGCTTAACACCAACTTCAAGCAACATTTTCCAAGTAAATTCTGCTGACTTCTCAGGCAACATAATCTCAAACCCATCCTCACCAGTGTAGCCAGTGCGAGCAATAAAAAGTCCGCCTAAATTGGCGGCATTAAACGGCTTAAGATCACCCGCCACCTCTTCAACACCTGGCATCGCTGCAAAAACCTTTTCACGCGCATTTGGACCTTGAACAGCAATCATTGCTAAATCAAGTTTGGGCTCAACCACAACATCAAAATTTTGTGCTTGGGTATTAATCCAGGCAATATCTTTTTCGGTGGTACCGGCATTAATCACCATTCGATAATTTTCATCATTTAAATAATAAACAATCAAGTCATCAACCACACCGCCAGTTTCATTCAACATACAACTGTATAGTGCCTTGCCTTCAGTTTTTAGCTTATCAACATCATTCGCAATCAACACTTGTAAAAACTTCTTGGCTTCTGCACCTTTAAAATCAACAGTGGTCATGTGTGACACATCAAACATGCCGACATCATTACGCACCTGATGATGCTCTTCAATTTGCGACCCATAATTAAGTGGCATTTCCCAGCCACCAAAGTCAACCATTTTTCCTTGTGCATCAACATGCGCTTGATATAACGGAGTACGTTTCATGATATTTTCCTATTGTTCTTGTTTGGTATACTTACTAATCATTATCACCGTGATAATAATCAAAATAAAGGTTAACCCCATGGTGCCAAATAATTTGAAATTAACCCATGATTCTTCAGTTTGTTGCGCCACTAGACACAAATCCTGCATTGTTGTTGTGGCGCAATCAAGCTCTGTTAGCTCAATTTTTGGATCTAATTCAGTCGATGAAAACAACAATTCTCTTGCTGCTAATGCAAGATTAACATAATAAGCATTAACCAGGGCAATACCAACAAAGCCCAAGCCCCAAATCCAGCTCATCTGTTGCCACACTGCTTTTGGTAAATCCAGTTCTTTACCCAGCATTCTCTCCAATAATGGTTTTTTACCAATCCAAATACTCACAATTAATACCGAGGCAAACACCACATAAAGCACACTTACTTTCCACATTAAAAATGCCGGATCTCTAAGGGCCAACGTCACTCCGCCTAAAACCACCAACAGGCCAAACGTGATCAGATGGGTGTTTTCAAATTTACCCGTTTGATAGCGAGCAATCAACATTTGCAAAGCGGTCGCGCCAATCATGGCATAGATCGCTGCATACAAGCCCATGGTCTTATAAACAATAAAAAATAAAGCAATTGGAAAAAAATCAAGTAAAAACTTCATAAACACTCCTTGGAACAAAAAACTTTGCCGTTTTGAATAATGGCCTCATTTTCAGGAATATGCGTCTTACAAGTACTGCAAGATAGCATTTTATTAGTGGATGGCTGAGAAATATTATGCTCTGTTGGTTTTCTAAATTTACGCCACAAACTAATGCCCAGCCAAACAATCAAAACAATAATAATTAACTTGATAATCCCCATAAAATCTCACCTCAAAAAAATAGAATTTTACCGGTGCTTGAGTGTATAATTTCCCCTTTTTATGTGTCTATAAAACATAATCACAATTCATGCCCGGGTGGTGAAATTGGTAGACACACAGGACTTAAAATCCTGCGCCTTCACGGGCGTGCCGGTTCGATTCCGGCCCCGGGCACCATATTTAGCAAAAACCCCAATCAAATTTCTGAGTTTG
>NZ_CAXCCZ010000049.1:0-6481 GCF_963981275.1 uncultured Candidatus Thioglobus sp.
GATCTACTCATGCAAGACGGGCAATGCTGTGGCGCTTATATCTTAAATAAAGCCACACATCAAGTTGAAAGTTTTATCGCTCATAAAACCATACTGGCAACAGGAGGCGCTTCCAAAGTTTACCTCTACACCTCTAATCCCGATACCTCAACCGGAGACGGTATTGCCATGGCAAGTCGTGCAGGTTGTCAGATCGTGAATATGGAATTTGCCCAGTTTCACCCTACTTGTTTGTACCATCCACATGCAAAATCTTTTCTGATTTCAGAAGCCATTCGCGGAGAAGGTGGCAAACTTCATCTACCTAATGGTGAAACGTTTATGCACAAATACGATGAACGTGGTGAGCTTGCGCCTAGAGATATTGTCGCCAGAGCGATCGATTCAGAAATGAAATCTGCTGGCCTAGATTGTGTCTACTTAGATATTTCATTTAAAGGTGAAAAGTGGATTAAACAGCATTTTCCTACCATCTATTCTAAATGCCTGACTTTTGGAATAGATATTTTAAAAACCTCTATTCCTGTTGTCCCAGCAGCACATTACACTTGTGGTGGTATTGATGCTAACTTACAAGGCTTAACCAATATTACTAACTTATATGCCATTGGTGAAGTCGCACATACTAACGTACACGGTGCAAATCGCATGGCGAGCAACTCTCTATTGGAGTGTATTGTATTTGCAAAATCTTGTGCTCAAGATATTAATCAACAAGTGTTGGCAACTTCCCATTGTCAATTTGACCCCTGGGATGCTTCTCGAGTTGCCCCTTCTAAAGAGAAGGTGGTGGTGACACATTTATGGGATGAAGTGCGTCTAATTATGTGGAATTTTGTTGGTATTGTGCGATCTGATAGGCGTCTAAATTATGCACAACACCGACTTGATCAAATCGAGATGGAAGTTAATGAATACTACAGTTTATATCTCATATCGAGTGATTTAGTCGAGCTCAGAAACCTGGTTAAAACCGCACAAATTATCATCAAATCTGCACTCTCTAGAAAAGAAAGTCGTGGATTGCACTACAACGAAGATCATCCCGAGCAATCTGTTCAGGCAAAAAACACTATAATATAACCATGTTACTCCCCATCCTACATTATCCAGATAAGCGCCTTAGAACCAAGGCTGTGCCGATTGAAAAAGTTGATGACGCCATCCGCTCTTTGGTCAAGGATATGTTTGAGACAATGTATGAAGCGCCCGGAATTGGACTAGCGGCAACACAAGTTGACCACCATATTCGCCTAATTGTCATCGACACTTCAGAAGATAAAAGCCAGCCACTATGTTTTATCAATCCTAAAATTATTGAAAAAGATGGAGAGCTTGAATGGGATGAGGGCTGCTTATCAGTACCCAATTACTACGAGTGCGTAACCCGGGCAAACCATATCAAAGTCCAAGCGCTCAACGAACAAGGCGAGATGTTCGAGCTTGAAGCGCAAGAGCTGCTCGGGGTGTGCATTCAGCATGAAATTGATCATTTAGATGGCATCTTGTTTGTAGATCATCTATCCAAACTCAAGCAAAGACGCTTGCTTGAAAAAACCAGAAAATCTCAAAAATAACGCCACTCGTGTCAATTCAAGTCGGCCCTTATCAGCTTAACTCTATTGCGCTACTAGCACCCATGGCTGGCACTAGTGACAAGCCTTTTAGAATGCTGTGCAAATCTCTAGGTGCCGGGCTAACCACCTCAGAGATGGTGGTGATACAAGCGCATTTACTTAACACCAATAAATCTAAATATCGTCTAGACTTCAAGGGTGAAACAGCCCCAATTAGCATACAAATCGCAGGATCAGAAGCACAAGAGCTGGCGCACTCCGCACAAAAAGCGGTTGAATTTGGTGCAGACATTATTGACATCAACATGGGCTGCCCTGCTAAAAAAGTCTGCAATAAAGCCTCTGGTTCTGCTCTCATGCAGGATGAAGTGCTGGTCAAAAATATCCTAGAGTCAGTAGTGTCGGCCGTTAATATTCCAGTAACTTTAAAAATGAGAACAGGCTGGGATGCTGATAATAAAAACGCACCAACCATTGCACAAATTGCTGAGCAAGCCGGTATCCAGATGCTCAGCGTACACGGGCGTACCAAGGCGGATAAATATAATGGCATGGCTGAATACGACACCATTAAATCGGTCGTTAATCAAGTTAACATTCCTGTCATTGCTAATGGCGATATTATTAGTGCCAAGAAAGCTCAACAAGTATTAGACTACACGAATGCCTCAGGCGTTATGATTGGGCGAGCGGCCCAAGGAAATCCTTGGATATTTTCAGAAATTAACCACTACCTTAACACCAAAGAAATATCCGATTTAATCCCACTTGAAGAGAAAAAAACTACCATTCTTAAGCATATTCAACAAATTTATGATTTTTATGGCGATTTTTTGGGATTGAGGCTCGCCAGAAAGCACATTCTTTGGTATGCTACGCACCTTGACAAGAATCATATGCAGCAATTTTGGCAAACTGTCAATAAAATTACCAACCGTGAACAACAATTTACACTTTTTGAAAACTATTTAAACCAGCTATGAACCCCACTGACTTGCCTGCTTGCATCAATGCAAAATTAACTCGCTACTTCGAGCAATTGTCTGGCGAACAGACGTCTGGCGTACACAAAATGGTCATGCAGGAAACTGAATCCGTAACTCTTAAATTTGTATTAGACATGGTTGAGCAAAATCAAAGCGAAGCTGCAAGAATCCTAGGCATGAATCGCGGCACTTTAAAGAAAAAAATCGAACTTTACAAACTGTAAAACTTTATAATTACATTTTGTAATTATTACACTTCTATCAAGGGAATAAAATGGCCATACAACGTGCTTTAATCAGTGTTTCTGATAAAACCGGGATTCTTGAACTCGCTCAAGCTTTAGCAGACAAAAATATCGAAATTCTTTCAACCGGTGGCACTGCCAAGCTTTTAGCAGACAACAACATTCCTGTCATTGAAGTGTCTGACTACACTGGATTTCCAGAGATGATGGCAGGTCGTGTTAAAACTCTTAATCCAAAAATTCATGGCGGCATCTTAGCGCGTCGTGGACTTGATGAGCAAGTGATGGCTGATAACGATATCAACCCTATTGACTTGGTTGTGGTTAATCTATACCCTTTCCAAGCGACCATTGCTAACCCTGATTGCACACTTGAAGACGCGATTGAAAATATCGATATCGGTGGCCCTGCTATGTTGCGCTCTAGCGCCAAAAATCATGCATCTATTACGGTCGTTGTAGATGCTTCAGACTATTCAACAGTGATTGACGAGATCAACGCCAAAGGTGACACCACACTTGAAACTCGCACCAAACTTGCACTTAAAACATTTGAGCATACAGCTCAGTATGACGGCGCTATTGCTAACTACCTAGGCAAAGGTGAAGATGGATTTTCCAATACCATGAATTTACAATTTCACAAAACGCAATCGATGCGCTACGGTGAAAACCCACATCAAAATGCGGCTTTTTATGTAGAAAACAACATCAGCGAAACATGTGTTGCATCTAGTACCCAATTCCAAGGAAAAGCCATGTCATACAATAACATGGCCGATGCAGACGCCGCTCTAGAATGTGTACGCAGTTTTGATGCACCTGCTTGTGTGATTGTTAAGCATGCCAACCCTTGTGGCGTTGCTGTTCGATCTAACATTTTTGAGGCTTATGATGACGCTTTTAAAACTGACCCAACGTCAGCTTTTGGCGGAATTATTGCTTTCAATAGAAAGTTAGACAAAAAAACTGCTCAAACAATTATCGACCGTCAGTTTGTTGAAGTTATCATCGCACCAAGTATCGATAACGATGCTAAAGATGTGTTGTCAGCCAAACAAAATGTTCGTGCATTAGAATGTGGCGACTTATCTAACGCCCAACCATCGCTTGACTATAAGCGTGTTACTGGTGGCCTATTAGTACAAGATAAAGATCTTGGTGTCGTTGGCGAAAATGACATTAAATGTGTTACCGACCTAACACCATCAGCTGAACAGACCAAAGACTTACTATTTGCCTGGAAAGTAGCCAAAGCCGTCAAATCTAACGCTATTGTTTACGTTAAAAATGAAATGACTATTGGCGTAGGTGCAGGTCAAATGTCTCGCGTTTACTCAGCCAAAATTGCTGGTATTAAAGCCGCTGATGAGGGGCTTGTGGTTGAAGGCTCAGTGATGGCATCTGACGCCTTTTTCCCATTCCGTGACGGTATTGATGCTGCAGCGGAGGCTGGCATCAAAGCCATTATCCAGCCGGGTGGCTCAATGCGCGATGAGGAAGTTATTGCAGCAGCAAATGAGCACGGCATTGCCATGGTATTTACGGGAATGCGTCACTTTAAACATTAGGGAAAAATTATGTCTGTAGAAGCTATAACTGTCTTTCCGATGATTCACTCGATTACCATCGATAAAGAAAAAAATCTGGTCACTGAATTGGTACAAGATATCAATGATGTAGAAGGCATTAGGGCAAACCTACTTGAATCTGTTGCCACGGTTAAGATGTATGAACGGATCAATTTCTACCCTTTAAAAAAACCTGAATTTATCGATGATGTTATGGGCAGCTTTGCACAAATGGGTTTGAGCCGACACATCACCATTTCGGATAACACATATCATGAAATCAATGGCTATCTAGGTTGTACGCGCGTATGGGAATTACCACTAGTCCTTAGGGATCAAGTAGAAAAAGCGCTAGTTGGCTATGAAGTAGAATATGATTCAGACACTTGGGAAATACTAAATATTTCTGAATTAGAGGAATAGCCATGAATATTGACCACTACATTAAAGATGTCGCCAACTTTCCCAAGAAAGGCATTATTTTTAAAGATATTTCACCCCTATTAGCCAATCCAAAGGCGTTTGCTTATGTGGTTGACAACATTGCCAGCAAATATAGTTCAGGCTCTATTGATAAAATTGTTGGCCTGGATGCTAGGGGTTTTATTTTTGGTGCAGCAGTGGCGTACAAAATGGGTGTACCGTTTGTCATGGTACGCAAGCCTGGAAAATTGCCAGACCAATGCATCAGTGTGGACTATCAACTTGAATATGGTCAAAATACTTTTGAAATCCATGAAAACTCTATTCAGAAAAATGACAAAATACTTATTGTTGATGACTTATTGGCCACAGGTGGCTCTGTTAAAGCGGTAACTCAGCTTATTAGAGAGCTGGAAGCAACTGTTATCGCACTTGAGTGTGTCATTGAGCTTAGCTTTTTAAATGCTAGAAATAATCTAGATATCCAAGTCAACACGCAAACAGCCTATGACTAAAATCGGCATTGTTTGTGCTATGAGTGAAGAAGTAGATAAGATTGTCACTGCTTTTAATCTTCAAAAAATAAATACCGATCTAGGCTACAAGATTTATCAAAATCAACAAATAACTCTTATTGAATCTAGCATTGGCAAAGTAGCCAGCACATTGGCAGCATCGGTGTTAGTTAATCATGAAAGCATAGATAGGCTTATTAATATCGGTCTGGCGGGTGCGCTCAAAAACACACCCGTTGGATCGGCTTATTTTGTAAGCTCAGTTACTCAACATGACGCCTTTATTCCTTTTGAGGAGTATCAACCAGACATGTATCAAGATATAAATTGTGTTGTTCCAGCCCACGTCAAAAATACAGCAACCCTTGCTACGGGCGATCAATTTATTGACAATATTGAACAGATTGATAGTGATGCTGATCTAGTTGATATGGAAGGTTTTGCTGTTGCTTATGTAGCTAAAAAGCACCACCTTCCAATTACGATAATCAAAGGGGTTTCTGATGATGCTAATAGTAGTAGCGAGGCCGAATTATTTAAAAATCTCACCATCGCCATGGATCAAACCATCGCCCTGCTTAAACAAGTGATCTAACTAAGAATTCTCACTCTGAAAGTTCTACCTTTAAGCTTATCATTTTGAATCTTTTTTAGTGCGGATTTAACCAGGCCTGACTCTACAGCAACGTAAGACCAATTGCTAGAGACAGTTATTTTTCCAATGGCTGATCCCGGAATGCCATCTTTTCCAGTCAACCCACCAACAATATCGCCAGGACGAAGCTTTTGTTTTTTACCGCCATCAATTTTCAGTGTGGTCATGGTTGGTTTTTTAATCGGCCTATCAAGCAGATCATCACTTGGCAAAGCATCATCAGTAATTTCAATCTCTAATGCGTCTAACTTTCGTGTTTCTCTATCACCATATAACGTGGCCGCAATACCGCTACGCCCAGCTCTACCCGTTCGACCAATACGATGCACATGCACCTCTGGATCGTGTGCTAAATTAAAATTCACCACCAAATCAAGCGCCTCAATATCCAAACCTCTAGCCGCCACATCAGTTGCCACCAAAACTGATACACTCTTATTAGAAAATCGAATCAATGCCTGATCACGCTCACGCTGATCAAGATCGCCATGGATGGCCAGCGCATAAAA
>NZ_CAXCCZ010000050.1:0-6437 GCF_963981275.1 uncultured Candidatus Thioglobus sp.
GAGTCTGGGCCGTGTCTCAGTCCCAGTGTGGCTGATCATCCTCTCAGACCAGCTAAAGATCGTCGCCTTGGTGAGCTTTTACCTCACCAACAAGCTAATCTTACGCAGGCTCATCTGATAGCGAAAGCTTATAAATAGAGGCCTCCTTTACTACGTGTAGATTATGCGGTATTAATCCGGATTTCTCCGGGCTATCCCCCACTATCAGGCAGATTCCTACGCGTTACTCACCCGTCCGCCACTCGACGCCTGTTAGCAAGCTAACATCGTTTCCGTTCGACTTGCATGTGTTAAGCATACCGCCAGCGTTCAATCTGAGCCAGGATCAAACTCTTCAGTTCAATTCTAACTATTCAGAACATTGGCAACATTTATAAATAAATGCGCTTTGCGTTCAATTTTTTAAAAAGCTTATTTGCTTTAGTTTTTTATGTGCACTTGCACAATTTAATGTACGAGTGCCCACACAAGTTGTTTGATATATTTTTAAAGAGCTACTGCTAAAATGTAATTGTTTCGCAGTGAAAGATGGAAATTATACAGAGTTGATTTTTAATGTCAACCCTTATTTTCAACTTTCTTTGCTAAAAACTTTTTACTGTTTTGTTGCAGTGAAAGATGGAAATTATATAGCGTTAATTGTTAATGTCAACACTTATTTTCAACTTTCTTTGCTAAAAACTAATTACTGTTTTCGTGCAGTGAAAGCGCAGAATTATACTAAGATTTTTCTCTAGGTCAAGCGCTTTATCAAGTTTATTTTTTAGGGCTGTAGTTTGTCCGCTGAAACCGCCATGTTAAGCCATTTGTCGGCTTTGTCAATGTCTACAATTTGTTGATTAGCGTCAACCATTTCAATATCATTGTCGTTCCATCCTTTAATCCCCATCTTTAGTGATCGCACATTTTCAAAGCCCATCAATTGCATCGTCTGCGCTGCAAGTGCACTTCTATTGCCCGATCGACAGATAACAATGATGTTTTGATTGCGTGCTTTAGCCAACTCTGGCACGGTATCGTCATAATTCCAGACACAGGCACCTTCAAGTACACCTCTTGGCACGTGTAATGAATTTTTAATATGCATCATCTCAAATTCATGCGCCTCTCTTATGTCTAATAGAATGAGTGAGCTTGTGGTTTCGATCTCTTCTTCCAGGTCCCAGGGAAAGACTTCGTCAACTGTTTGTAGTGCTGCTTCAACTAATTGCTGATACTGATCCATAATACCCCCTCTTATTTGCAATAACCTTTTTCAGTCACCATGACTGCCACTTCAACTCGTGAGGATAATGATAATTTCTTTAAAATCGATTTAACGTGTAATTTTACGGTGCCGTCTGAAATGCCTAACTCTCTCGCAATAACCTTATTGCTCGATCCTATTGATACTTGGCAAGCCACTTCTTTTTCACGGTTTGTCAACACTTCAAACGAGGGCTCGCTTTCGGTTAGCTCATTACGTAACACCTTAGCCAAAACATGTGTCATGTCTTGAGCAACAACAATTGAGCCCTTGGCTATTTCGTTAAGTGCATCGACTAGTTCATCAGGATCCATGTCTTTCAACAAGTAACCCTGTGCACCATACTTCAAACAATCTCGCAAATCAGTTTCTTCTGTACTGGTCGTTAGCATAACCACTGGTGCTGGAATTTGACGCTCTTTTAAGATTTTCAAAACCTCGATACCAGACATCTGTGGCATACGCAAATCCAACAAGATGATATCCACCGCTAGTGATTCAATTTCTTCTAGACCTTGTGCGGGAGACGAGGCTGCACTGGCAGAGATCTCTTTTGACTCCAGTAGTGCGATCAACCCATTTCTAAACAGTGCGTGATCATCAATAATATATATATTCATAGTTCTTTACTTAGAAAAATTAACAGTAATACGGGTGCCTTCATCAACTTCAGACTCAACTTCTATCTGAGCGCCAACCCTTTGTGCGCGTTCTTTCATAATATTCATGCCGATATTATTCCCCATTATTTCACTAGCGCCTTGATCTTTTACAAATCCGATGCCATCATCCTCAATCAGTAATTGACAATATGGCTCAGCTGTTAGCAGGATTCTAACATTGCGTGCCCCTGCGTGTTTGCGGATATTAGACAAGGCCTCTTGAGTAATGCGCATAATCTGCATCTCAACTTCAGGCTCAACTCTTATTTTGCCCTTAACTTGCAAGAAAGTAGCGATACCCTCTTCTGATTTAAAACGATTAACCAGGTTCTCCAACGAGACTTCGATACCTTTGGGATCCAAAGGCACTCGAAAATTACACATCAACTCTCGCAACTCTTGATTTGCTTGGGTAATATTCGTCTGCAAAGCTTCAACTTGATGATACGCATCCAATTGCTTAGCTTGTTTTAATGAATTACCCAGTACACTCACTTGCAATTTAAGACTGTAAATTGTTTGCGCCAGGGAGTCATGAATCTCTTGCGATAGGAATAGGCGCTCTTGCGAAAGCTCCATGCGTTTAGTTTGTTCATTTAAAGTGGATTTGTCTAAAGCAATGGCAATATTTTCAGCAATAGATTCTAATAATGCTCTTTCATCAAAAGACAGCGAAGGCTCACTATCAAAAAACAAATTAAATATGCCCAGTGTTTTGCCGTGATGGCGCAGTGGAATAAAGATAGTGCCAACATCAGCAATTTCTCTAGACTTATTGCCAACACACTTACCACAGGTGTGTACACTAAACTGCACGCCCGCTTGCTTGGCCATTGCCACCTCACCACAAAAACAATCACTATTTAATATTTGAGCCTGTTGTCCTTCTGGATCAATCACGCCACGCTGGGCAACTAAATACAGCTCGCCATCTTCTGCCAGACTTCTAGCGGCGCCTGAACTAGCGCCTGTCATACTCGCAAACATACCTAAAAAATACTCAAACAACTCATCTGTTGAATGCAATTGATTGAGTTTTGATGAGACGTTATAAAGTGTCTCCAAGGAGGCGGACTTATGACTAAGACGCTGAATTTGCTTCTTAAGGATGCTTTCCATATCATCATAAAGATGCTGGTTCTCGTCAATTAGATGGTTAATAGCGGTCGCTACTGGCTGGAATGTTGTGTCGTGCGCCTCATCTAGGCGCATACTTTGGTTAGATTTAAAGCCTAATACCCAATCTTGTAAATTAGCATAAGGCAGTAGAAAGTCTTTACGAATAGATAAGTACAGACCAAAATAAACAAGCAAAATCAAGCTAACTAAAAGTATGTCAATAATATGCCCTGCACTATAAACCAGTGAAATTTCAGTGAACAACACTGGGGAGAGTAGTACAGTCACCACAAAATAAAGATAAAATTTATACTGAATTTTCATTATTTACCAATACAAAAAGAAGAAAATATTTCGCCCAATAAATCATCCGAAGAGAACTCACCAGTAATACTGCCCATGGCTTGTCCAGCATGGCGAAGATCTTCTGCCATTAACTCAATAGCGCCACCTTCGAGTTGTAACAAGGCATTATTAATAGCCTCTAAAGATTCTTCAAGGGCAATAATATGACGCTTACGCGCCAACACCACCCCTTCTGCGCCACTATCAAGTCCGGCCATATCTGCCAATTCTTGTCTTAATAAGTCAACACCTTGTATTTCTTTGGCGCAAATAGATAACTGGGTTTTACCCTGCTCAATACACCTTCCGGGACGCTCATTCGTGAGATCTATTTTATTTTTAATAACTAAGAGCTTTTTTAGATCAAGCTTTTCAGGCAATAAAGAAAAATCAGGTGATTGATCTTGGGCGTCGTACATCATTAGTACAACGTCAGCTTGAGCGATTACATCTATTGCTCTTTTAATGCCTTCCTTCTCAACCACATCTTGGCTTTCATGCAATCCCGCAGTATCAATAATATTAAGCGGCATGCCGTCTATATGTATGGTTTCACGCAACACATCTCTTGTTGTGCCAGCAATATCGGTCACAATAGCGCTGGAACGTTGAGTTAGTGCATTGAGTAATGACGATTTTCCCGCATTGGGTTTGCCGGCAATAGCCACATTAAGCCCTTCACGCAAAATAGCGCCCTGGGTGGCAGAGTGTAAGATTTCTTGAACTTCGTCTTGGATATGTTGAGCTCTTTCTTTCACTTGTTCGGATTGTAAAAAATCAATCTCTTCATCTGAAAAATCAATCGTCGCTTCCACAAAAATACGCAATTCAATAATAGCACGTGTCAATGTATTTACCTGCTTTGAAAACACACCCGATAAAGACCTAAGTGCAGATCGAGAAGCTTGCTCCGAATTTGCCTCAATAATATCAGCCACCGCCTCCGCTTGTACCAAGTCCATCTTTCCGTTTAAAAAAGCACGCTTAGAAAATTCGCCCGGCTCAGCCGGACTAGCCCCCAAAGCGATGGCAGACTCTATCAAAGAACGCATGACACTGAGTCCGCCATGGCCTTGAAACTCAAGCACATCTTCACCAGTGAAAGAATTTGGCCCCGGAAAAAACAGAGCAATTCCTTGGTCAATTTCCACATGGTTGCGATCAAAAAAAGAGCCATAATGAGCATAACGAGGCTTAGGCACAAAGCCCAACATTTTTTGAGCAATAGCCTGGCTCAACGGGCCAGAAACGCGTACCACGCCGATACCACCTTTGCCCATACTACTGGCTAACGCACAAATGGTTGATTCGTTACTACTCATATTTAGACCTGGTTAAAGTATTGTGCTAGATATTGATCAAAGCTCATGGTATCAGAATCTTCGATCTCACGCTGCTGTTTGCAGGATGCCCGCGCCTGTTCATCTAAATAGTCAAAGTGCATTTGATTAACTTCATTAGATAAAAAATCTTGGCGGTATTGTTTAGCGTAGGTATTAATATGGTCAAAAAATCCTTGACCTTGTTCTTTCATTTTGCTTAATACTTGAGCAGAGGGGGTTAACTCCGGATCATCAAAACGCTTGACGATAGCGCCCACTTCCTGCACATATGATGCACCAAATAGCGTAGCACACGATGCTAAATCTGCAGAAATCTGGGCGCCAAGCTTGGCAATTGAAATCTCCTTGGTCTGATGTTTAAGAAGCAAATCTGGCCTGCGGCCTTCATGTGCCACTAACTGATCGTTATTATCAATTTCAAACTGCTCCCTGGTGGAGATGGCTGGAGAGTCTTTTAATAAGCAAAACAACAAAAACACCTCCAAGAAATGGATTTGTTGTTCATCAATACCCATCGATAATGCAGGATTAATGTCTAGTGACCTAAGTTCAATATAGGCAATTCCCTTATCACTCAAACTGTCAAGTGGCTTTCTCCCAGGCTCTAGTAAAGGCTTAGGCCTAACCGAGGCGTAATACTCATTTTCAATTTGCAAGGTGTTTGCATTAAGCTGCTGATACTCTGAATTGACCTTAACTTCAAATTTTTCATAGTCGCTACACGGCGTTGTCATTCCCAGTTTAAGAGAGTGCACATAATGGCTTAGAGAGTTATAGTTAGCTTTAACACCAGCCTCATCTTCGCGCAAATTCTGATAACCAATATCACCCATGCGCAAGGAGGTTGCGTAAGGCTCATATAAAGTTGAGTCATTAAATTCAACCAAAGAGTGCTGGTGATACCCCTTTAAAAATGATTTACAAACAGCGGGAGATGCGCCAAACAAGTAAGGCACAATCCAGCCGTAACGCACCACATTTCGAGTCATGGCCATGTAGGCTTCATCTTTATTCTGATCTTTTTCTGACAATTCACAATATTTCTGAATAAATTTATCAGCAAACGAATAATTAAAATGAATGCCAGCAATCACCTGCATCACACTACCGTAACGATTTGCCAAGCCTTGACGATAAACCGTTTTCATCTTGCCGCGATTACTCGAACCATACTGAGCAATAGGAATATAGGTCTTTCCGCGAATAACACACGGCATACTCGCTGGCCAAAAACTCTGATCCTTTGGCAAACGGCAATATAAATAATGTTGGGTATCTTTTAAAAAATTAAGCACAGATTGTGCCGTAGGCAGTGGCGGTGTTACCAATTCAAGTAAAGACTCGGAAAAATCGGTAGTGATATTCGGGTGCGTCAAAGCACAGCCCAGAGCGCTAGGGTGTGGCGCTTGTGATAGCCCGCCTTTTCTAGAAACGCGCAAACCTTCTTTTTCAATACCCATTAAATTGCCCGATAACAATTTTGCGTGAGGCTTTAGTAATTGAATTTTTTGGTCTATGTTCAAAGGACTTACAAATTAAAATAAGCGCTATTTTACCATTAGCTTAACAAATGAAGACAATCAAGGCCGTTGTTGGCGTTTTGCACAACAAAGATCAACAAATACTTATTGCCAAGCGTCAATCTCATCAATTTATGGGTGGATTTTGGGAGTTGCCTGGTGGAAAAATAGAGCATGGCGAATCGCCAGAAGTCGCTATTTC
>NZ_CAXCCZ010000051.1:0-5534 GCF_963981275.1 uncultured Candidatus Thioglobus sp.
ACCCAAAAATCCGTGGTTGAGCTGCCCAAAAATCCCATCCTAAAGCTATCTACCATATAGTAAATCGGGTTAAATTTACTCAACGTTTGCCAAAACTCTGGCAAGATTTCAACGCTATAAAACATCCCACCCAGGTAAGTCATGGGCATTAATATAAAAGTTGGAACAATTGAAATATCGTCAAAGGATTGAGCAAAAACAGCATTAATAAATCCTGCTAATGAAAACAAAATGGCTGTTAATAAAAAAGTCATGAGTACGATCCAAACATTGTAAATATGCAACTCTACAAAGAAAGATACAGCAATAAAAACCCCAAGTCCCACGGTAAATCCACGTGCTATACCGCCAGAAATATAGCCCAGTAAAATTACCCAGTACGACACGGGTGAAATTAACAACTCTTCAATACTGTGATTAAATTTCGCCAAAAAGAACGAGGACACTGTATTGGCATAAGAGTTTTGAATAACTGTCATCAAGATAATGCCAGGAATAATAAAGTGCAGATAATCAACACCTTGCATGTCACCAATGCGCTCACCCATTAGACCGCCAAAAATAAGTAAGTAAAGCGAAGTGGTAATAATGGGTGGAAAAATGGTTTGCACCCAAATGCGAGAAAATCGTAGAATTTCTTTAATAACAATCGTTTTGTAAGCGATCCACATGTTAATTTTTCCTTGACGTTAAACGCAGGAATAAAGTTTCCAGGCGATTCTGTGCACTTCTAACATGTTCAATTTCAATACCTTTAACACTTAGCGCATTGAGCGCTTGGCTAATACTCACCTCATCTAAAACAACTTGTATCGAATAATCATCTAACAGCTCTATTTTAAAATCAAGCTCAGGCAAGGTATTTGGCAAACGTTTAACGCTTTCTAGAATTAAAACCTGTTGGGAAACCCTGGCCAAAAGCTTTTTCATGCTGGTTTGTTCAATAATTATCCCTTTGTCCAAAATAGCAATATTACGACATAAAGACTCAGCCTCTTCTAAATAATGCGTGGTGAGGATGATGGTCACCCCTTGGGCATTAAGCTCTCGCAGAAAATCCCACATGGATCGACGAATTTCAACATCAACACCCGCACTAGGCTCATCAAGAATAAGAATTTTTGGCTGGTGAATTAAAGCTCTCGCCAACATTAACCGTCTTTTCATGCCACCAGATAATGATTTTGCCATATCTAGACGCTTATCCCAAAGCTCTATACGCTTTAATAGGATTTTTGCTTGGGCTTTGGCAGTACAACGATCAATGCCGTAATACCCCGCTTGATTAATTAAAATTTCCTCAATAGGTTCGAACGGATTAAAGTTAAACTCTTGTGGCATAAGCCCAATCATTCGCTTCACTTCATTAAGATGCTGAGACTGGTCTTTACCCAGCACCTGAACCTTGCCCGAAGACTTGTTCAGTAAAGAACAAATAATACCAATCATGGTGGTTTTTCCAGCACCATTACTGCCCAACAATGCAAAGAAATCTCCTTGTTTGACACTCAAATTAACCTGAGACAATGCCTGCATATTGTTGGCATAGGTTTTTGTCAGATTAGAGATTAATAATGCTTCTGTCATGTCATAAAGACTTAATTATGAAATATAAATAAGTTGGCCAAGTGGAAGATTAAAAGTATTTTAACATTTATCCCCTTTTATCGGTTGTTTTTGCGATAATTATCACCTTTAAATGAGTGATGGAATTTACACGATGTCCACGATAAAAAATATAGAATTACCTGATATTGGTGACTTTGACGAAGTAGAGGTTATTGAGATTTTAGTGAGTGTTGGCGACAAATTAGAAACTGATGATAGCATAATAACTCTAGAAAGCGACAAGGCTTCTATGGAAATTCCCACGCCTAGTGCGGGTGTAGTCAGCAGCATTAATGTTAATATCGGTGACAAAATTAAACAAGGTGATGTTGTTGTTACACTGGAAAGTGAAGAAAATAGCGAGAAAAAAATCCCATCAGATACTGAAAAAACATCTGTATCTACACAAACAGCTTCTTCAATTATTGCCGTTAACGTACCTGATATTGGTGATTTTGACGAGGTGGAGGTTATTGAAATACTAGCTTCTGTGGGTGATGAAGTTTCTGAAGAAGATAGTATTATCACACTAGAAAGTGACAAAGCCTCAATGGAAATCCCCACTCCGGTTGCAGGAAAAATTGTTGAAATTAGCGTTAACTTAGGTGATAAACTTAGCTTAGGCGATCTCATTCTTAGCGTAGAATCTACCAGCGTCAATAGCTCAAAAGCAGCTGCAGAAGTAGCACCAACTAAAACTTCACAATCAACATCTGCCCCTGCACAAGCAGTACAACCGGTAGCAGCCAAGTCAGTATTAGACCAATCAGTATCCACTCTACCGACTGGAGAATCTCACGCCTCCCCTTCGATTCGAAAAATGGCTAGAGAGATTGGTGTCGACCTAAGTCGTGTCACCGGCACAGGACAAAAAGGCAGAGTCTTAGATAAAGATCTTAAAGCCTATGTTAAGCAAATTATCACTTCTGGCGGAGGTAGTTCACTACCAAAGACGCCAGTCATTGATTTTTCAAAATTTGGCGAAACTGAAACACTGGCATTATCTCGAATCAACAAACTCTCAGGCAAGCATCTAACTGCTTGTTGGCTAAATATTCCACATGTCACTCAATTTGACGAAGTCAATATTGACCAAATGGAAGCCTTTAGACAAGAGCAAAAGGCTAAAGGCGTTAAGTTAACACCTTTAGTGTTTATTATGAAGGCCGTTATACAGGCGCTTAAAAATCATCCGCGCTTTAATGCCTCTCTGGATGAATCTGGTGAAAACCTTATTATTAAAAAATACTTTAATCTAGGTATTGCCATGGATACACCCAATGGCTTGGTGGTTCCTGTCATCAAAAATGTTGAGAGAAAATCACTAACCGAATTAGCAACAGAGCTAGCAGAGACATCGGCCAAAGCGCGCGACGGAAAGCTAAAGCCTGGAGACATGCAAGGTGCAGGATTTACAATTTCAAGCTTAGGTGGTATTGGTGGCACACAATTTACACCGATTGTAAACTCACCAGAAGTTGCTATCTTAGGTGTATCAAAATCACAAACAAAACCTATTTGGGATGGCAAAAACTTTGTTCCAACACTAACTCTACCACTTGCACTGTCTTATGACCATCGAGTAATTGATGGCGCTCAAGGTGGACGTTTTATGGCGGACTTAAACTCAATCCTAAGCGATATTAGAGAGATTTTATTATGATTACCAAAACTCAAGTTGTTGTTATTGGATCAGGCCCAGGTGGCTATACTGCCGCATTTAGAGCGGCTGATCTTGGCAAAGAGGTAACTCTAATTGAGCGTTATGACGCTCTTGGTGGCGTTTGTCTAAATGTAGGTTGCATCCCTTCAAAGGCGCTTTTGCACACTGCTCAAGTGATTAATGAGGCAGAAGAGGCTTCACATTTAGGAGTTACTTTTAACGAGCCCACAATTGATATTGATGGCGTACGCAGCAATAAAGAAAAAATCGTTGGCAAGCTAACAGGTGGCATTAAGGCGTTAGCCAAAGCAAGAAAGGTCAATGTCGTTACTGGTTATGGAAAATTTATCGCTAACAATCAGATCGCCATAGAGAACAGTGATGAAGTGATTGAGTTTGAACAATGCATTATTGCAGCAGGCTCAAGAGTTACCAAAATTCCTGCTTTTCCATTTGATGACCCACGCGTCATGGATTCAACCGATGCACTAGAATTAAGCGATGTACCAAAACGTCTACTAATCGTTGGTGGCGGCATTATTGGCCTAGAAATGGCTACTGTATATGAAGCTTTAGGTAGTGAAATTACTGTTGTAGAGTTGTCTGATCAGCTAATTGCCAGTGCCGATAAAGATATTGTTAACCCATTATTCAAACGCATTAAAAAGCGTTATGCCAATATCTTTCTAAATACCAAAGTTGCCAGCATGGAAGCCTTGGATGCAGGCATTAAAGTGGAATTCGAAGGTAAAAAAGCGCCAGAATTTGACACTTTTGACAAAGTCCTGGTATCTATTGGTCGTTCGGCAAATGGACATCTTATTGGCGCCGACAAGGCCGGTGTTGAGGTTGATGACTGGGGCTTTATTCATGTTGACAAACAAATGAAAACCAACGTAAAAAATATCTATGCAATTGGCGATATTGTTGGCCAGCCAATGCTGGCGCATAAAGCTGTACACGAGGCCAAGGTTGCTGCTGAAGTGATTTGTGGTCATAAATCCGGCTTTGACGCACTCACTATTCCGTCTGTTGCTTACACAGATCCTGAGGTAGCTTGGACAGGTAAAACAGAAAAAGAGCTTAAAGCCGAAGGCGCTACATATGAGAAAGGTGTTTTCCCTTGGGCAGCAAGTGGACGTAGTCTGAGCATCGGCAGATCCGAAGGTGTCACTAAAGGCTTATTTGATGCTAAAACTGGTAGAATCCTAGGCATGGGAATTTGTGGAACAAATGCGGGCGAGCTTATTGCAGAGGCAACTCTAGCCATAGAAATGGGGTGTGACATGTCAGATATTGCACTCACTATTCACGCACACCCCACTCTGAGCGAAACAACCGCCTTTGCAGTCGAAATGGCAGAAGGCACTATTACTGATTTATTGCCACCAAAAAAACGATAAGAAGATTATGAATATTGCACAAGCCAGAAAAAACTCTATTGATAACCAAATTCGCCCTTGGGGTGGTTTAGACTATATTGCTAATAACGCCTTAAAATCAGTCCCTAGAGAGGAATTTGTACCCGATCATTACAAAAACCTTGCCTTTGCTGATATTGAAATCCCGCTATCCAATAAAGCCAAAATGCTTTCACCAAAGGTAGAGGGTCGACTGCTAGATGCACTTAATATTCAGAAAAATGAAACCGTGTTAGAAGTGGGCACAGGTAGCGGCTACTTAACAGCTGTTTTATCAAAATTATGTCAGTCTGTTACCAGTATTGAAATTGATGAAACACTCAGTCAAGGCGCCCAAGAGAAGTTAAAGCAGCTTAATATTAACAATGTCACATTAGAGGTTGGTGATGCCTCAAAAGGATGGCAGCGATCTACAGATTTTTTTGATGTTGTCGTTATCAGCACTTCTGTACCAAAAATCACTGGACGGTTTTTTCACTTATTGAATGTAGGTGGACGCATTTTTGTCGTCGAAGGCACTGGAAAAGCCATGAGTGCTAAAATTATTACGCGCCTTAGCGAACACAAATGGGAGACGAAATCTTTATTCGAAACCCAACTAGATGTCATGCAAGGCTTGGAAACATCTGCAAAATTTGAATTTTAATTAATCCTTAAAAACCCTCTAGGCTTATGAATATTTTTTTTAATTTCGTCCTAAAAAAATCCATTTTAGGCTTAATCCTGTTGCTCATAACAACAGGATTTTTTATTACTCAAATACCTAACTTTCAATTAGATGCTTCTTCAGACTCTTTGGTGCTTGAAGGAGATGAAAATCTAGCTTTTTATCAGCGTGTTAA
>NZ_CAXCCZ010000052.1:0-4898 GCF_963981275.1 uncultured Candidatus Thioglobus sp.
ATTGAAATTGGACGTCGCATTGACAAAGCATCCGACACAGTGATATGCACAAATTGGCCTGGTTTGGTTTCATTGGCAATAGTCTCAGAAGACAGCGTCAAAATATATTGATCGCCCTCAAATTGATAATGCGCCAATACTTGGCAGTCTACGACTTTAATAGTGTTACGATTATTTTTACTCATTGCAGGTAATTAGTGTACCAACACCGTTGTCGGTAAAGATTTCTAAAAGAACGGCGTGTGAGACACGGCCATCAATAATGTGTGTGGATTTAACGCCGTTTTTCACCGCTGATAAAGCACAGCCGATCTTTGGCAACATGCCACCATGAATCGTACCATCGGTGATTAAACTATCTACCATTTTTGCATCCAAACCAGTGAGCAATTCACCTTCACCATCTAATAGTCCAGAGGTATTGGTTAGTAAAATAAGTTTTTCAGCGCCAAGAGCTTCAGCAATCGATCCAGCTACTAAATCAGCATTAATGTTGTAAGAGAATCCATCTTTGCCAACACCAATCGGTGCAATGACCGGGATAAAATCACCCTTTAGTAGCAGCTCGATCACCGAGGTGTCGATCTCATCAACCTCACCCACATGGCCCAGATCGATAATTTCAGAAGTAGGCTCGATATCGTGCTTTAATTTTTTAGCTGAAATCAGACTACCATCTTTGCCCGTTAAGCCGATTGAGTGGCCGCCATGTTGGTGAATTAAATTAACGATTTCTTTATTAACTAAGCCACCTAGCACCATCTCAACCACATCCATGGTTTCAGAATCTGTCACCCGCATGCCACCGATAAACTCACTTTGCTTGCCGATCTTTTCTAGTGTTTTGCCAATCTGAGGCCCGCCACCATGCACTACAATCGGGTTCATGCCAACAGATTTCATTAATACAATGTCACGTGCAAAGCTTGATTTTAGCTTTTCATCGACCATAGCATTGCCACCATATTTAATAACGATGGTTTTGCCTTGAAATTTTTGAATATATGGCAAGCTTTCAGTTAGAACGCTGGCAATATTGTGTGTAGTATCTGACATGTCAAATAAATGTAGAAAGTAATTAAATGGCTATTTTACCAACAACAACGATCAGTATCGATATTCTTCAATGACAAGCTTTCCCTAGTGCTTTTAGGCGCCAATAGTTATAAGGCCACGGCGTAATAAAACCAAAGAATAAAGAGATTGGAACAACCCACCAAACAAAAAACGCACCGCCAGTTAGGTAGTAGTCTGTCAAATTCATGGCAAATTCCATAGCAAGCATTGAAATTAAACTCATGCCTACTGCCATCTTAAATGCTTCGTAAGTCTGCATTTTCTGGCGAATCAGCATATAGGTTTCCAAGGCTATACTGGTCAATATTCCATTAATAGTCGCCCAAATAAAAATAACTAATGTACTTGCACTGAACTGGGTAAACTGAAAAAAAGCAATCGTACCAAAATCACCAACAGCGCAACCAATCAAACACCATTTGGTATTATTAGCACTACGCTTCCAAGTGTGCTTGCATGACCAAAACCCTTGATTCATAGCTTTACTCCATTGCAATTTGTAATTTCATACTACCCCTAATAGGCGTTACACGCAAAGGCTACTTAAACCGTTTATCGTATTTTTTTTGAGTATCTTCAGGCCAAAGATCATGAATATAATCAAGTGCCGCTTGCTTTTCCTCTTCGCTCAATTGATCTTTAAAACCTGGCATCCAGCCACCTAGTTTAATACCGCCATTGTTAATCGTATTCATTAGTGCTTTTGGAGAATGGTGCCAAGCGTGCGCCGTCCCATTGACTGGTGGCGCGGGGAATTTGCCATCAGCCTGTCTTTGCTTCCAATCTTTAACAAGCCCTTGTCCACTCTTGCCGTGACAAGAGGCACAGTTTTTTTCAAATGTAACTTGCCCTAATTGAGCGCTATCTTTAGCTGCCACTGGCGTATCGCCATTATCAAAGCAACCTGTTAAAAATAATGCGCTTGATAAAATAATTAATACCTTCATGTTGTTTTTCCTTTAATTAAATAATATACTGATAATTTTTGACTTAAGATTATTAAGCCTGGTTTTTATACTTTCTTAAAAAAATTAGGAGCTCTAGCCAGGCGTGGATTGCAAATTTGCTTATTCATGATTAAAACTAAAAACAAGATTTGATAACACCTTACTAGCAGTTAAATTATTGGAGGAGGTGTGGAAACTTTGAGAGTAATTGACACATAAGAGGGGTCGAGCATGGCAAAAGAGGTTGCTATTTTGGGTGTTATAATTTTAGATAAAATCTCAACATGGTCAATCGCAGAGCTTTGTGTGCAGTCAGCATGAGTATGCGCGCCCATCAACATATTGCTTTCAATATTGTTGGCGTGCGCACACTTAAAGCCCACTTCATTTGTTTTACCTGCCCCAGACCCGGCCAGGGCTGTAGACATAAAAATAAACAAGATTAAAGAGAAAATAGTCTTCATATTGAAAAAATTATATCACAGAAAATATGACTGCAAATCGTTTAAAAAATCATACCCTTTTTTGGTTGGAATAATTTTATCAGCCTGAGCTTTTAATAATCCCGCAGTCGTTGCTTGCTGAATCTGATTAGTAATATCATCCATCGATTGGCCCGTGCGACTGAGAAATAACACAGAATCAAATCCATTTTTTAGCCTAAGCGCATTGAGCATAAATTCAAAAGCTAAATTTTCAATATGTTCGGTGGTTTTTTTGCGATTTTGAATGTAATCTTTGGGCGCTTTTGATTTAAGCGTTCTGATCATTGAGCTATCTTTGGCGAGTGTAATTTTGCCATGAGCACCTGCACCAATGCCAATATAGTCGCCAAATTCCCAATAGTTTAGATTGTGCCTTGACGGCTTTTTACCAAAGGCAGACACCTCGTAACGATTAAAACCATGAGACTCTAATAGCTTAACACCAACCTCTCCCATGGTCCAAATATCATCATCAGCCGGCAACTTGGGTGGAAATTTTGAAAACAAGGTGTTCGGCTCAATCGTCAGTTGATAAAAAGAAATATGCGTAGGATTTAGATCAACTGCTTGTTGCAAATCAGCCAGACACTCATCTATAGATTGCCCTTGCAATCCATACATTAAGTCAATATTGAAATTATCAAAAATCTTTGCTGCCTGGGTGCAGGCCTTGCCTGCCTCATATGCATTATGAATACGTCCTAGTGCTTGTAAGTTTTGATTATTAAATGATTGCACGCCGATTGACAAACGATTAATGCCTATTTCTTTAAAGGCTTTAAATTTTTCAATCTCGAATGTGCCTGGGTTTGTCTCAAGTGTGATTTCAATATTATTGTCAAAAACCAAGCGTGACTTTAGCCCGTTAAACAACTGAGATAAGTCCTGCTCAGTCATCAAACTTGGCGTGCCACCGCCAATAAATATCGAATGAATAGACCGGCCTTGTACGTATGATAAATCAGTATCAAGATCTGCTAATAATGCTGAAATATACCCATCTCTATCCTCGCCTTCATGGGAGTTGAAATCGCAATAGGGGCACTTTTTAACACACCAAGGATAGTGAATATAGAGTGATAAAGGTGGTAATTCTAGCATTTAGATCTATTTTTTTAACTCTGCTAGTAACGCCTGCAACGCTTTACCTCGATGCGAAATGGTGTTTTTAATCTCCGGTGAAAGCTCTGCTGAAGCCTTGGAATGAGTTGGTACATAAAAAATTGGGTCATAGCCAAAGCCGTTTTTACCCGCTTTTTCTCGAAGAATTTCACCCTCCCAGCCGCGCTGAATAATGATTGGTGTTGGATCATTCGCATGCTCAACAAATACTATGGCACACCAAAATCGCGCACTACGCTGTCCATCTGGAATCTGACTCATATCTCTCAATACTTTCTGTGTATTGGCTTCATCATCGCCATGATTACCCGCAAAACGCGCGGAATAAATACCGGGCGCACCATTTAGTGCATCCACCACAATGCCAGAGTCATCAGCAAGCGCTGGCAAGCCAGATTGCTCCGATGCATTGCGAGCTTTAATGAGTGCATTTTCAACAAAGGTTAGGCCAATTTCTGGCACTTCTTCTACGTTCATATCGCTCATGGAAACTACTTCGTAAACACCCTCTAACATGGCGTTAAACTCTCTGATTTTTCCTTTGTTGTTACTAGCAAGAATGATTTTTTTCATAATAGATAAGAGTAAAGTCTCAGTGTATAATCGACCGAATAAATAAAAATTTGGAGCACATTATGACTCAAGACGAAATGAAATTCGACGTGGCGCAAGCAGCACTTAAGTACGTTGTTAAGGATACTATTATAGGCGTGGGCACTGGATCAACGGCTAATTTTTTCATTGATGCTTTAGCCACAATGAAAGATGATATTGTGGGTTGTGTTGCTAGCTCAATTGCAACTCAAGAGCGCCTAGAAAGTCATGGCATTAAGGTATTTGATCTAAACGATGTTGAGCAGATTTCTGTTTATATCGATGGTGCTGATGAGTCTGATGATGGCTTAAATCTTATCAAAGGTGGCGGTGGCGCACTGACGCGTGAAAAAATTGTAGCAGCTGTAGCTGATAGCTTTGTGTGTATTGCAGATGAGTCAAAATTAGTGCCTGTTATGGGTGAGTTCCCACTGCCTGTTGAAGTGATTCCAATGGCGGCTAATCATGTTAAACGCATTATTGAAAAAGACATTGGTGGCCAAGCCATCCTTAGAGATTTTACAACCGACAATGGCAATCAAATTTTAGACATTACCGGATTAAAAATTACTGATGCTAAAGCTCTAGAAACCAAATTAGACAGCATTGTTGGCGTAGTAACCAACGGCTTATTTGCTAATCGTGGTGCTAATGTATTGCTACTAGGTACACC
>NZ_CAXCCZ010000053.1:0-4653 GCF_963981275.1 uncultured Candidatus Thioglobus sp.
AAATGGACAATCAAAAGCCGCACATTGACAGTATCAAACTCAAAAATAAAGTACTCTGGTATTTGGATGTCGATCCGATTGAGTAGAGTTAGACGCACCCTATTCTAATAACCTTTTACTTAATTTTAGACAATAAAAAACCCCCGCTGGGAGGGCTTTGGTCGCATAAAAGCGGAGCCTACGAAAAATAAATTTCATTGGTATGAAAAGCAAAATTCTTAAGCGATAGTCGGTTACAATCTGATTTATATTCTACACAAAGGCAAAGCATTATGCAACAAAAAGTTTTAGGGCTAGATTTAGGCTCAAACTCTATTGGCTGGGCGCTTCTTAATGAGGACAACAATACGGCTTCAGAGATTATAGATTTAGGCTCGCGTATCTTTATTAAAGCAGTTGAGGAAAAAACACCCACACCAAAAAATGAAAAACGCCGTGAATCACGCCTTGGTAGGCGCGTTATTCAGCGCCGTGCAAGACGCAAACAGCGAATGCTTAATTATTTGGTTTCGCTTGATTTATTACCAAAAGAATTACAAAACCACGCTCAACCAGAGATTGTTTTAAATGGCCTTGGTGATCCTTATGAGTTGCGCGTTAAAGGTTTAGATGAGCAATTAACTCCACATGAATTTGGCAGAATATTATTACATTTTGTTGCAAGGCGTGGTTTTTTATCTACTAAAAAACAAGTTGCAGGCGATTTAGTTGATGACCCTGATACGCTAGATTATTTAAATGCCCTTGATAATAAGCCCACTAAAGACAAGGAAGAGGGGCAATTTAAAGCAGATATTGCTGATGTTTATCAAGCGATTAAAGATGCTGATGCTAGAACATTGGGCGAATACCTGTTTAACCTAGAAAGTGGCAAAGTGAAGCGTAATCGCTCACACGATGGTGGACACCTTCGTACCGAGCGCAAAATGTACCAGGACGAGCTTGAATTAATTTGGAAACAACAATCACAATACTTTAACCACTTGCCAAGTGACTTCATGCAAAAAGATAAAGGAGTTTTGGTCATTATTTTTTATCAGCGCCCTCTCAAGCTCAGAAAAGACCGCGTTGGAAAATGCTCATTAGAGCTGAATAAATATCGCGCTAATATTGCACGCCTAGAAGTGCAGAAATTCAGATATTTACAAGACATTAATAATTTGCAATTTTTTGATCGTTGGCAAGAAAAATGGATAAGTATTAGCGATGAGCAAAAAATAAAGTTAAAAAACTTGTTTGAATACAATGCAAAAATTACCGTAACAATGCTCAAAAAAGAGCTGGGTTTGGACAGGCCTACCAAAATCAATCTCGAAGCTAAAAATCTAAAGGGCAATATTACAGCTGGTGAAATCCGCAATATAATTGGTAGTGCTTGGGACGATTGTTCTGATAAACAGCAACATGATTTATTTGAAGATTTATTCACTATTAAGAAAAAATCAGCACTTAAAGCCCGATTAATTACGCATTGGGATTTTGACAAACAAACTGCCGTTAAGCTGTGTTTAATTGAGTTTGAGCCTACATATTCTAATCTTTCACTAAAAGCCATTAAAAAACTATTACCGTTTTTAGAACAAGGCATGATTTACTCAGATGCCCGTCAAGCAGCAGGTTACGATTATGAAGTAGCAGAAATTGAAGCTGTTAATACACTAGGCATACCACCCGAAACTTCCAACCCTATTGTCAATAAAGGCATGCACGAGCTTAGGCGTTTAATTAATGCCATTATCAAACAATATGGTAAGCCTGATGTGGTGCGTATTGAAATGGCGCGTGATTTGGAGATGAACACCAAGCGTTATAAAGAAAATGAATTTCGACAAAAGAAAAATCAAAAAGCCAATGAAGAGGCACAACTTGCTTTTGAGGGTCTTAATTTGGGAAAAAAATACGCCTCACGAGATGACAAAATCCGCTACCGTCTATGGCAAGACCAAGATGAGAGATGCGCTTATAGTGGCGCAACTATCGCCCTTAATCAGGTATTTTCAGCTGAGTGCGAGGTGGATCACATCTTGCCTTTTAAAAGATCGCTCGATGATTCTTACATGAATAAGGTTTTATGTTTCACCGCAGAGAACCGCAACAAATCTGATCAAACCCCAGTTGATGCTTGGGGTGGTGATAATGATAAATGGAATCAAATTACCCAAGCCCTTAGTCATTGGGATAAATCATTGATTAGTAAAACAAAACGTTTCTATACCAAAGAAGCCGATTTACAAAAACGTGATTTTATTTCCAGCCAGCTAAATGACACCCGTTATATGTCAAAACTGGCGCAAGATTATGTGCGCCAACTTGGCTGTGATGTGAACATTACCAAGGGTTTTGTTGTCAGTCAAATCCGCCATCAATGGGGTTTTAATAGTATCATTGGTGAAGTCAATAAAAAAGATCGCACCGATCATCGTCATCATGCGATTGATGCGGTGGTAATCGCTGCCACTTCGCGCAATTTATATCAAAACGCAGTTAGGCAAATTAAGCATGATAGGCTTAATATTGCTCCGCCGTATGCTCACATTCGTGAGGAGCTGGATGAGCGTCTTAAACACACCATTATCTCCCACGCACCACAGCGCAAACTTTCAGGCGCATTGCATGAAGAAACAGGTGCAGGCTATATTGAAAAACACGGCGGTTTGGTTTATCGCAAAACCCTAAGCCCAGAGTTCACTCTTAAAAATGCCCTAAGCATTGTTGATGAAGCTGTTAAAACTAAAGTTTTAGAGCATTTTGAAAACTATCCAAACCCTAAAGAGGCTTTTAATGCTGAACATTTAGCTTTACTCAAACTTGGTAAAAACCCCATTAAGCGTGTGCGTGTATTACAATCCAAAACCAACGAAAAGAAACTCGCCCAAACCAAATTTGGCGTGCGTGATAAAACTGGCAAAATTTTTAAATACATGTCGTATGGCAACACCCACCACGTTGAAATCATCAAAAATAGCAAAACAGGTAAAGTTAAAGGCGAGTTTGTAACCACCATGCTCGCCTCGCACCGCGCTAAGGGTATTAACATACCCAAACAAGCCATTATTAAAACTGACTATGGGCAAGATTGGGAATTTGTCATGGCACTGCATATCAACGATACCGTGAGTATCGAACAAGGAGATGGCGAGCGCGTATTTTATCGAGTGCAAAAAATAGATACGGGCGCAAAACGTTTTGTCTTGCGTCTTGGCATAGCATCAACACTAAAAAATAAAGATGAGGAAATTTATATTGGTATCAGTAAAGATAACTTTGATAAATATAAAATCGTAAAACACGATATAAACACTATCGGTCATTTTATCGAACATGATTAAACGCATTGTTGAGGTTAGTAATCCGAGTTATTTACACCTTAAACACAAGCAATTATTAATTGATCAAGATCATGAATTAGTGGCACAAGTCCCGATTGAGGATATTGGCGCTTTAATTTTAGAACATAGCGCTATTAGCATCACCCAGCCGTTGATTATTGAATGCCAAAAGCATAATGTAGCGATTATTTTTTGTGATGAAAAACACCTGCCCTATTCCACTATTTTGCCGATTGCTGAGGGCAATACCCTGCACCAAAAAATCCTCAAACAACAAATTAATATCTCTGAACCTATACGCAAAAGACTGTGGAAGCAAGTTATCATTCAAAAGATTAACAATCAAGCTGATACGCTTAAACAATTTAACAAGCCTTATACTCGATTACATAAATTAGCCACCGAAGTTAAATCAGGCGACAGTACTAATTGTGAGGGCTTGGCGGCTCAGTATTATTGGAAGGCTTTATTTGGGGTGGATTTTATTCGTGATCAAAATGCCGATGGCATTAACGCCATACTTAATTATGGCTATTCAATCATCCGTGCTATGGTGGCGCGTAATATTTGCGCTAGTGGTTTGCACCCTGCAATAGGCTTGTTTCATCACAATCAATACAATGCTCTGTGCTTGGCAGATGACCTGATGGAACCGTTACGCCCTTGGGTGGATAGTATTGCTTATGAGCTGTATCAAGCCAACCCCAACATTGCTATTACCATTGAGAGTAAAACTCCGTTTTTAAACCTGATTAGCCACAATGTGCGCTATGATAAAAAGCAAATGCCAATGATGGTATCAATGCATTATCTAATGGCAAATCTAAAGCGTAACTTTACTAAAGAATGCTCAACATTGACATACCCCATATTACGAGCGTAATATAAAGCTTTTGAACATTGGGATTACTTATGTTTGGAGGCTTACAAACCATGTGGGTAATTGTACTGTTTGATTTACCAACCGATGATAAATGGATGCGTAAAGATTACACACATTTTCGCAAGTTTTTGCTTGAGGATGGTTTTAGGATGATGCAATACTCAGTGTATATGCGCCACTCCAGTAGTGAAGAAAACGCCCAAGTACACGCGCGTAGAATCAAACTCCACCTACCGCCTGATGGCGAGGTAAGAATTATCAAAATTACCGATAAGCAATTTGGACGTATCGAGGTTTTTTACGGAAAAAAACGCCGACCCATCGAAACCGTACCGGCGCAACTTTCATTTTTCTGACTAGAAAAAATGAAAGTTGCGCCTATGGTACAGCGTTTGTAGCGAGCATATTGTAACCGACTATCGCCTAAACGCAAATCACAAC
>NZ_CAXCCZ010000054.1:0-4348 GCF_963981275.1 uncultured Candidatus Thioglobus sp.
GCCTCAGTGTGAAATTACAGACGTATTGTATAATGAAGAATAGTTATTCTACAGTCACTGATTTCGCTAAGTTGCGTGGCTGATCAACATCAGTGCCTTTGATGAGTGCCACATGGTAGCTCAGTAATTGCAAAGGAATGGTGAATATAATAGGCGCGGTGATGCGTCCTAAATCGGTTGTAGTCGGTATGATTGTCATGCCCTTCATGGGTGCCACCTTGGCGACTTCATCTTCAAAGACAATCATCTCTGAGCCTCTTGATTTAACTTCTTGAAGGTTAGATTTAAGCTTATCCAAAAGACTATCATTAGGTGCTACGGCAATTACTGGTGTGTCATTATCAATCAGAGCAATGGGCCCATGCTTAAGTTCGCCTGCAGGAAAAGCTTCAGCATGGATGTAGCTGATTTCTTTGAGCTTAAGCGCGCCTTCCATGGCGATGGCATGCATTGTACCTCTACCTAAAAATATGGCGTTAAATTTATCTTTGAAGGTTTTGGCAAGCTCTTTAATTTGATCTTCTTGCTCAAGTGTTTTTTTAATTAAGCCTGGCAGGCGATTTAATCCGTCAACAATCGTTGCTTCTTGCTGTTTGGATACTTGCTTGTGGCAGCGTCCAACAGCTACTGAAAGTAGTGCAAGCGATACTAGCTGAGTGGTGAAGGCTTTAGTACTAGCTACGCCAATTTCTGGACCGGCGTGGGTTAGAAAAGTAAGCTCTGATTCACGTGTGAGTGATGACTCTGCTGAGTTGCAAATCGTCAATGTATGAATATTCTTATCTTTACTGCGCTTTTTAACCGCTTTGAGCGCTTCTAGCGTATCTGCTGTTTCTCCGCTTTGCGAGATAGTGATAAATAATGTATCTTCAAGAATGATTGGATTACGATAGCGGTATTCGCTCGCGACTTCAATATGGGTGGGGATTTTGGCAATGTCTTCTAGCCAATATTTTGCTACCAAGCCTGCGTTGTAGCTAGTACCGCAGGCAATAATTTGAATGTGCTTGGTTTTTTTAAAGATATCTTTGGCTTTATGCCCAAAGGCTGATGATAGTACTGTGTCTTTAGTAATACGCGACTCTAAGGTATCACGAATAGCTTGCGGTTGCTCAAAGATTTCTTTAAGCATGTAGTGGTCATAGCCACGTTTAGAGGTTTGGCCGCTTTTAAGTTTTGAGGTTTTAATTTCTCGCTCTACTTGCTTGCCATCTTTGTCATAAATAGTGACTGAGTCAAGGGTAATATCAGCAATATCACCTTCTTCTAAAAAGATAAAGTCTTTGGTAATATCTAGCAGAGCCATTTGGTCAGAAGCAATAAAATTGCCTTTCTTACTGATGCCAATCACCAGTGGCGAGCCACTACGCGCAGCGATAATACGCCCTGGATCTTTAGGGGAGACTACACCAACACCATAAGCACCCTCAAAGGTTTGAATGGCTTTTTGTGTGGCTTCTAATAAAGACTCACTGTCTTGTAAATGCTGATGAATAGCATGGCCAATCACTTCGGTATCAGTATCTGAGGTAAATGTATACCCATCTACCTCTTGTGCAGCTTTTAATTCTAGGAAATTTTCAATAATGCCATTATGCACCACGCTGACCGTGTGATTACAGATGTGTGGATGTGCATTGCGGCTTGTTGGCTCACCATGGGTGGCCCAACGGGTGTGGGCGATGCCAACCGTGCCGTCAAGCGGTATTTTTTTCTCTTTAATGTTATTTTCAAGATTAACAACTTTACCTGCTGCTCTGGCACGATGTAGCTCGTTATCCGCTGATAAAACCACCACACCAGCAGAATCGTAACCACGATATTCTAAGCGCTTTAGTCCGTCAATCAGTACCGATGTGATGTTTTTCTTACAAATTCCGCCGACGATTCCGCACATAGTGGTCTAATGTTAAGTTATGAATGTTTAATTTTTAATGATTATAGCGGGCTAATAAGCGCAAGGTAAACTAGATTGCAACAACTTCTTTTTCAAGTAATTTTATTTCTTGTTGTTGGCCAATCAGCTTTAGAAGTACGGTGACTCTATCGTTACTATTGTAGTTTTGAAAAATAGCTTGTTGACCTTTGAAAGCACCGGTTTGAATTTCAAGATGATCACCTTTGTGATGAGAGCAGATATCCATCATTTTTTCAATAGTTTGCTGTTGTTGTGTTTTGATTAAATTTACAATTTGATTGGGTACTTTTGCAAAGCTTAAGCCAAAACGTACAAAGTTAGAAACTCCTTTGGTAGAGCGGATAGGCGTCCAATTTTGAATTTTATCATCAAGCTCAATAAATAAATAGCTTAGAAACAGTGGCGTGGTTTTGTTGTTAATAACTGCTTTAGGGAAAAACACATTAAAATTTTGATTGGTCAAATTTTGAGTGGCAATCGCCTCTTGTTGTGGCTTTGTTTTAATTAGGTACCAGTTTTTCATATTGGGCCATTATAGACTATTAAATCGTTTTTTTTTTTGCTTTTTGAAAAGAAATAACGGCAATCTAGGTTATCGCGGATAATATCTATTTATGATGGTAGATTTACACAATCATTCTTTTTATTCTGATGGCGTGTTATCACCCCCTGAAGTTCTACATCTCGCTAAAGAGAGTGATTAAGCGTTACATTCTTAAAAATAAATAGAAATGATACAATTAAATTATTATTCGTATCAAAATATGATATTATTATAATTCTAATCATCTCATTAACAAGATAAGAAATATGTGGATATGGCAACAGGGTAATTGGCCGAACTTTGAATATGATGCTGAGACAGTAATGCTTGCGCTGTCCGATGCAATCAGCCATGTTGCCCCACTAATGCTGCTGGCCAATGAGCTAGACCAAGATAAAAAATTGGCACTAGAGTCTAAATCATTACTAGATGAAGCATTATCAAGTGCAAAAATTGAAGGTGAAATTCTAGATCGTGATTCTGTAAGGTCAAGCATTGCCAATCGACTGGGCATTGGTAAAGTGGGGAAAATGTCTAGAAACTCTACAGCCTTTATTGATGTTTTACTTGAATCCGTGAGAAGCTCGTCAAGCGTCTTAACCAAGCAGGATTTATTCAAATGGCATAGGACGATGTTTTCTGATAAACCAATCCTTGATAATTTAATTATTGGTGATTATCGAAATACACAGATGAAAGTGGTTTCAGGTAGATATGGTAAGGAGCAAATTCATTTTGAAGCGCCTTGCCTTGATTACCAATGTGTTGATGATGAAATGAATGTATTTTTAAATTGGCTACAATCTGACAATATAAATTCTGGCTATATTAAAGCGGCTATTGCAAAGTTTTACTTTGTCACTATCCACCCACTTGATGATGGTAATGGGCGTTTTTCTAGAATGATTGCAGAGCGCTGCCTCGCTGATGCTGAAAATACCAATATCAGACTTTATTCGCTATCAACAGAGATAGAAAAAAACAAAAAAGAATACCATGAGATTTTAGAAAAATGCCAAAAAGGTGAGTTAGAAATCACCCAATGGATTGTATGGTTTTTAGAGCAAGTAAAACTTGCCGCACAAAATAGCATGCATAAACTTAATAAAATCAGAAGTACAACCTTGTTTTGGGATAAGCATCGTAATATCAGTATGAATGATAGACAAAGAAAACTGGTTGTTAGACTGCTAGAAACTGAAGATTTTACTGATGGCATTTCTAGAAAAAAATATAAAAATCTAGTGGGCACTACTGATATAACTGCAGCAAGAGATTTAATAGATCTGTCAAATAAGGGTATCTTAATCTCTAGTGGCGGAGGAAGATCAACCAAATACCATATAGATGAAAATTGACTTACACAACCATTCGTATTACTCAGATGGGGTTTTGTCACCCACTGAGGTAGTGCATCTTGCTAAAGAACAGGGGTGCGATATGTTTGCACTGACTGATCATGATACGGTGAATGGTTTGGCCGAAGCTGAACTTGAGGCGAATAAGATTGGCATGCAATTTGTACCTGGGGTGGAAGTGTCAGCCATGTGGAGCAATATGACCATTCATATTTTAGGTTTGGGTGTTGATGCGGAAAATGAAGTATTGCAAGCAGGTCTTAAGCAACATCAAGATTTTCGTCAATTGCGCGCTGAAAAAATGGCACGAGGTTTAGGTGGTGCAGGTGTATTTGGTGCCATGGAAAAAACCCAGGCGATTGCTAAAAAAGGCATGATTACGCGTACTCATTTTGCCCAAATGTTAATTCAAGAGGGTGTGTGCAAAGATATGCGCAGTGTTTTTAAGCGTTTTTTAACCGGTAAAAAGCCCGGTGGTGTAGGTAGTAAATGGGCGCAGTTTGATGAAGTAATTGGGTGGATACATGC
>NZ_CAXCCZ010000055.1:0-4132 GCF_963981275.1 uncultured Candidatus Thioglobus sp.
ATTGAAGTATATCGCCTTTTAAATAGGCTTTATCAACGTACGTATCTGCAAAATACAGCCCCATGTCGTAGCCTTCAAATGCACCTGTTAAACTCAAGGCGATGCCCGAATTATCTAAACTGTCGTCAGGTGTGTTAGTGGCCTTATCAGGCGTTGATTTAAAGTCTGAATATTGAGCGGGATTCTTCGTAAAACGGTTTTCATGTAGGGCAATGGCTGAAAAATTATACTCATCTACATAATAATCCAGTTTGCTCATGGTGCGTCCTAGACGCAGATTTTTAATATCAACCAAGCCAGGCGTACGATTGTCCAACGGATTTAAGACATCGGTAATACGGATTGAGTCTGATTTACCCCAAACCACAATTTGCCTGCCCACTTTGAAATCTAGCTTTGAATTAAGACTGCCCTCCAGTGTTAGCTCGTTTAGGTTGATCTCGTTTTCGTATCCATCTGGCGTTGCGATGTAATTACTACCATCTAAATCATAGATAAAATCGTGATAACCCTGAAGATTTCCCTTGATTTTGTTACCATTGTCTAGCTTATATTCGCCAATTACATCCACCAAAGATTTGAGTGATGATAGATCCTGGTCATTATTAACATTGTAATGCGCCTCTATATCAAACGAGCCATATAACAGCCCTTTAGCTTCAGGCGCATGATCAACAGCAATAACGACCGGCTCGGTATCAAAGCCGTCGTCATCAAAACCATCTTCAGCATTGGCCACTAGTGACAGCAGTAGGGTGGCACCAATCATCAATCTTTTCATTATTTATAGGCCTTTTTCAATAGCTCGAATGGTAAAAATATCACTATCGATAGTCGTATTAACCGTAACCGCGGAATTGGTCAAAATGGTTTTATGTAGCGTTTGTTTGCCCTGCTTGGTGGTCATAGTGGTTTGCATAGCCACCCAAATACCATCAATTTCTTCCATTTTTCTCACATCCATATATTTAATACGGCTGGCTTTTTTCAGATAAAACTTCGCACGGGTTAGTACATAATTATCCTTGCGCACATACAAAACACTCTTGGTGTAGCCTGTTTCGTCAATCACCGCCTGATTCACTGGCAACGCTTCAATCTTCCAAACCTGCTCCTCGCCCTGGGTACGCTTAATAGTGCTTTCACCCAATAGTTTATAGGTGTAATCATCCAACTCTTTATCGGTCATATCTGAATACGAAAAATCACTACCCATAAAAGCTGCATCTTTATCACTGGCTGGAATGCGCTTGGTTTTTTTCAATGCCGGTAAATACATCCATTGATCATCGTCTTTATCATCGCCACTATAGTCGTAGGTTAAAAACGAGGTGTTTTTAACGTCGCTAGGTGATAAAAAGAAAATGGTTTTATGCTCGGTATTGGCGTCAACATCTTTTGAAAACGTACGCATTTGACGAATACGCTGCTTATTGTTTTTATCAATCAGCGTCATTTGCATGGTGGACACCATGCTCGCACCATCGTCTCTAGCATCTGCTTTATCCATAATACTGCGAGCCTGATCTGCGGCAAACGCACTAGACGCACCTAGTAGGGCGCTGAACGTTACTAATAGTAGTTTTTTCATTACAAATCTCCTTTATTGTGAATCATCAGCTTCATGATAGCGGGTACCAAGAAGAAGTCAGCCAGTAGCGCGATAAAGATTGCGCTGGCTGTCAATATACCAAAATTAAACATTGAGCTCATTGAGGCAAACAACAGTACCAAGAATCCAACTGAAAGCACAATTGATGTCACTGTAATTGCCCTACCAGTACCCATAAGTGTCAGTCTTACTGCTTTATCAACATCATTATGCTCAAGCTCATAGCGTCTAAAGTTATGCATAAAATGCACCGTATCATCGACTGCTAGGCCTAAGGCAATAGCACCAATCAACATGGTAAACATATCTAGTGGCATGTCGAAAACTACCATAATGGTTGACAAGAATAGGATTGGTAAAATATTTGGAATCATACTAATCAGACCAATTTTGATATTGCCAATGAGCAGTACCATCATGATAGTGACTAGGCCAAAAGCAATCACATAGCTAACTGCACTCGAATGAATAGATTTCTCCATAATCACTGACAATAAGGTGGTGATACCAGTGAGCTGTACTGTCGCCACACCCTTGAACTCTTGATCAAGTTGCTGTTGAACTTGCGTAATAAAGCCGTTATATTCAAGCGCGTCAATATACGGCGCCTTAACTGTAATACGTGCCTTTGAAAAACTGGCATCAACAAAATCTTCCAAATCATCACTGCCACTATTTTCAAATAAAAACAGCTCTTGGGCAATCAAATCTTTATCTTGAGGGATACTGTAGAATTCTGCTTGGTTTTCGTTGAGCGCTCGATTAGTCTCTTTAAGCACATCAACCAAACTTAAGGTTTTTCCGACAAAATAAGTATCGGTTTGAATACTGTTCAAATAATCTGTAGCATTTTGGATTTTATTGAGCATAGCCGGATCATACAGGCCGTTTTCTTTACCAGTATCAATCACAATCTCTAGTGTGATCGAGCCCTTGAGTTTATCGTCCACCACCTCGGTTGCCACTCTTGAGGCGTGATCTTCTGGAAACCAAACCAGTGGGTAATGCGAAAACCTAAGCTGTGAGGCAAAGACGATCGCCACCACAATCATCAGCCCACTAATGGCAATAATAGCTTTTGGATAGCCAGTTGAAATACGACTAATACTCAACAACATTTTGTCCATCTGTGTGTGTTCTTGTGCATCTTCTTTGGCTGTATGTGGTCTGATTTTCATACTGGCAATAATTGCTGGCAATAAAACTAAATTAAACAGCAGACCGATTAAGACGCCACTACTAGCAAACACGCCTAGATCAGCAACAGGCGATAATTCTGAAAAAGAAAAAGACCACAGTCCCGCTGCAGTTGTCAGAGAGGTCATGACAATGGCAAGGCCGGAATGACCCATGGCATAACGCAAAGAGGGTTTCTTATCATGAGTTTTGGCTAGGTCTTTGTAAAAAATGGCCAGCAAATGAATGGCACCACCAGTGATAACAGCCAACAAAAATGAGGGCATGATTTGGGTCACAATGGTAAATGGCGTTCCCGTCATGGCCATTAATGACAGGGTTACAGAAATGGTGAATGTTACTGCGATGAGTGGCAAAAATACACCTGACGCGCGCTTAAACAATAATGCCAAAACGATAATAATTGCGACCACCATCTTTTGCACAAAACTCTTGGTATCTGCTTGCATACTTTGTTTCAAGGTGCCGGCAATAACCGCCGATCCTGTCAGATATATTTTAAAATCCTCTGCCTCAAAATCTTTAACAATGTCCTGAGTTTTTTTAACAATAACGGTGTTTTCAGCATCTGACAAATAGAGCTTTGCTGCAGGCGCAACATTAATTGGCTCATCTGCAAACTCGTCTTCTTCCTGCTCGACTACTAGCTTACCCTCTGCATCAAAAGAAGAGTAGGTTTGAGTATCAATCACAATAGTGGCAAAGGTCTGATCTTCACTAAATAATAAGTTTTCTAGCAAAGGATTGTTGAGCGCTCTTTGTTTTTGCGGCTCAATCTGTTGTTGCGAGTCTGGCAAGACTTCGAACAAATCCTCAACAATCAGACTTTCTTCATCACCATAAGTGTTTCTTGCATTAATCAGGGAATTTACGTCCGTAATATAAGGCAACTCTGCTTCAAGTTTTTTGTGCAGTTTTTCTAGCTTTTTGAGGAAGTTCAGATCAAAAACATTCTCTGTTTTGATGGCAACCAGGAGTTTTTCGTCCCGGCCAAACTGATCTCTAAATTCATCATAAGCCACACGCATAGAATCAGTTTTATGCAAAAACCCTTCTGTAGAGGTGTCCATTGTCAAATTTGGCAGTTGCGTACCAAAGGCCGCCACTAATAATAAAATAGCCAGAATGGTTTTTTTACTATGGGTAAAAATTAAATCTGAAAAACTTTCAAATTTTCTTTCGGTTCGATGACGCCAGTTCATAATAGCTATTTCCAATTCATAAAAGTTTAGCAATTGTAATCCAAATTAACCTGAGGTTTTTACTTAGATTACAAAATATAGGGGCTACTTAGGGTAGCGAATCCCGCACTAATCTAATCAC
>NZ_CAXCCZ010000056.1:0-4052 GCF_963981275.1 uncultured Candidatus Thioglobus sp.
ACAAAAGCCAATAGTGCACCCTTGGTGTAATAGCTAACAATGGCATTTGGCGCATTTTCATCTTGTTGATAAAACTTAGTCCAAGCATCATAACTAGACTGCGCTAATGACTGAGTTAGGCGGCCTTTTGATTTTTGCACTCGAGTAATGGTTTGCGCAAATAAATCTAAATACTGCTCAGGGGTTAGTAGTTTGGTTCGAAGTAGTGATAATTCATCATAATACGAAGTAAACCCTTCAAAAATCCAAAGCTGTTCAGTGTAATTTTCTCGACTTAAATCAAGCTCGAAAAAGCTCGCAGGCTTAATGGTTTTAACCCACCAAGCATGAAAATACTCATGCGAACAAAGTGCCAAAAAACGAGTATAGTCTTTATTGATATCGACTAGTTTAGGAGTGGGCAACTCTTTTCTAGAACAAATAAGACTGGTTGAGTTTTTATGCTCTAAACCGCCATAACCCTTGGTTTTAACCAATGTTAAAAATAAGTAATCATCAAATGGTGTATCGTTATTAAAAAATCCAACATGATGATTGCAAATGGTTTTTAAATCTTGTTTAAGGCGTGCAATATCAGTATTATGTACGCCAGTTATTGCCATCTGATGCTCAACCCCTGCCACTTGAAAATCAAACAAAGTAAAATCTGCCATCTCAACTGGATGATCAACTAAGTCTTGATAGTTAGGCGCCTCAAAATTTAATTCAGCCACCTTTTTAAGCCCCGTTGCACACGACCACTCACCCAAAGTTTGGGAGCTTTGAGCAGGAACAATACATAATTCACACTTTTCAGCTTCAAAACCAAGTGGCAGTAAAAATACACTAGTGCCATTAAAAAATGCTCGCTCATTGGTTAGATAAGCACTGCGCACAGATAAGTCAAAAGCGTACACCTCATAACTCAGTGTAATCTCATCACTACACGGGCTTGTGATCCAATGATTTTTATCAAGCTTTTTAATGGGTATCAACTGTCCAGCACCATGCGCCTGAATGCTGACAATATTTTTGGCAAAATCTCGTACCAAATAGCTACCAGGAATCCAGCTTGGCAATGAAAACACCTGGCCTAAGGGGTTAGGGTTTTGTAGTATTAGCTCAACCTCAAACACATGGGCGTGTAGGTTTTTAGGGGTGATTTTGTATTTAATCGCCATTACAAGAGTTGATCAATAGCCGCTTGAAATTCAAGCACAGACTTTTGATAGCTAAGCGCTGCTTGCGCATAATTCGAGCGCACCTCTTGAACATTGTTTTGTGCAGAAATCACAAAACTAACCGGCGAATTGCCTAATTCATAACGACGTTTCTCTTCCTGGGCTCTTGATTTGGCAATTTCAATTCGAGCTTGATATGAAGACAAAAGCTTGGCTAAATGCGCAACTTTTTTCTCAAGAACGCTGGCTTTAACCGTCAGCTTTAAGAGTAATTCGGCCGCATTCTCTTTAGCTTTCATAAGCTCTATTTGGGTTTTTTCTAAAGCAGATTTTGCTTTTGTATTACCCAATGGGTAGCTCAACCCTAGTCCTACATTCCAAATATCATCGGTATCATAACCAGCGCCTAGCTTTAAATCTAGCTGCAATTGAGTGTTGTTTTTATCACTATTTAATTGCCTAATAAGTACCGCTTGCTCAAGTTTAGCTGTTTGCATTTCAGTAGTATGTATCTTCAAGTACTTGGGTAAATCATCCACATTAGAGTGATACAATTGATATAAATCATAATCACTCACCATGGATTTAGCTGGCATATCAAGAGTGATGGCAAGCTCTTGCTTTAATAAGTCCAAGTCTTGCTCAGCTTGCAAGTGCTGCTGATAAGCACGTTGATAAGCATCTTTTTGCAATAAAACATCAACTTTATCAACCACTGATTGGGCGAATTTATCTTTGACTAATTTTAATTCTTGGTCTGCCAATTTAAGCCGACTAGCTGCTAAAGAAAGCTGCTGCTGAGCATTACTTAAATCAAGCAATTTAAACAATTGAGATAAGACAAATGCCTCTTCACTTTGTTTAAGCTTGAGACTATTAATTTCAGTTTTAATCCTCAACAAATCACTAGAAAGTCGATCATTAATACCACCAAAATCTTTTAACAAAGGCTGTGTGTAATTAACCAAAAATTGATCGCTCGTGGTAGCGTCAGTCCAAGTATTGGTAATAGAGACATCCGCACCCGTGTCTACCAAATTGTGCGTCGCACTGATACTACCACTAGAAATTTGATTATTAAGTTGGTTTTTAGAATCTAGCGAACTACCCAGCACCCAATCTTGATTCGCCGTACTAGCTGTGTAATTAAGCTGCGAGACTTGCTGATCAAGCCCTTGTTGAGTGAAAAATGGATGTGTGTTTGTTAAACGCTCAACAAACTCAGACTGTGTCATTGCTAATGCATTGCTAATGCACAATAAGGTAATACCAAGGCTGAGGGTTTTATTCATTGAGGAATGGATTTTTTAATCTCGTTAATGATAGCGTATAGTTTTTTACCCGTGGTGTCAATCACCACATCGGCCACCTCTTGATACAATGGTTCACGGGCCTCGAGTATATCTCGAATAGTTTGTTCTCGATTGGTTGATTTTTCTAATAAAGGTCGGGATTTTGATCTGGCAGTGCGCATGACTAATTGCTCAACACTTGAGGCTAAATACACCACAAAACTGTTATTTTTTAGTAGCACCCTGTTTTCAGCCTTAATAACAATGCCACCGCCCGTTGCAATAACAATATTAGAAATATCACAAAGCTCACTTAGCATACTCGTTTCGCGCTGACGAAAGCCTTCTTCACCTTCTACGTCAAAAATATGGTCAATAGAGACGCCGGTACGCGCAACGATTTCAAAGTCTGAATCAAAAAAATCACGCTTAAGTACACAAGCTAGGCGACGGCCAACAGAGGTCTTGCCCGAACCCATCGGCCCAACCAAAACAATATTAGCTATCTTATTAATCATGATAAATTAGCCTAATTCGTAGCTAGCGCCGCAATACGGGCACATACCCTTGCCTTTTTCATCAAATTGAATAAACACCTTAGGGTGCATATTCCACTTTTGCGCATCTTTTGGCGGACAATGAAATGGTAAATTTTTGGCTTCTACCGTAGAGTAGCTAACATGCTTTTGCTGAAAACCATCTACTGATGCATTCATTGGCACAAACCTTTAGCAATCCAAGATTGGTACTGATCGTTGCGACCGTAAACACAATCAAAATACAATTTTTGTAAAATTTCTGTCACTGGACCGCGTGTGCCGTTGCCAATAATACGATTATCAAGCTCACGAATAGGGGTTACCTCCGCAGCAGTACCGGTAAAGAAAGCCTCATCGGCGCAATAAACTTCATCACGAGTGATGCGTTTTTCTATAACCTTGTAGCCTAAATCGGTGGCCAATTTAAAAATTGTATCACGAGTAATGCCAGCCAAAGCGGAAGTCAGGTCTGGCGTGTAAATCACACCATCACGTACAATGAAAAAATTCTCACCACTACCTTCTGCTACAAAGCCATCAACGTCCAACAACAACGCTTCATCATAGCCATCAGTCAAAGCCTCTTGCAATGCTAGCATTGAATTAATGTAGTTGCCATTTGCCTTGGCCTTAGTCATGGCAATATTAACGTGATGACGCGTGTAGCTTGAAGTTTTGATACGAATACCATTCTTCATATTATCTTCACCCAAATACGAACCCCATTCCCATGCGGCAATAATAGTATGCACTTTTAGCCCATCAGCACGCAAACCCATGCCTTCTGAGCCATAAAAACACATTGGGCGAATATAGGCGCTATCTAAATTATTTTTAGCAACTGCGTCTTTTTGCGCTTGATTAATCTCTTCTTTAGAATAACCAATATCCATGTTCATAATTTTGGCAGAATTAAACAAACGATCTGTATGCTCCTCAAGTCGGAAAATTGCTGGACCGTTCGCCGTTTCATAGGCACGAACACCTTCAAACACGCCCATACCGTAATGCAACGTGTGCGTTAGCACGTGAACCTTGGCATCACGCCAATCTACCCACTC
>NZ_CAXCCZ010000057.1:0-3727 GCF_963981275.1 uncultured Candidatus Thioglobus sp.
ACTGGCATGTTTTCTACTTCAAACTCATAAATGGCTTCCATACCAATATCTGAAAAAGCGATTTTTTTAGCTTTTTTGATTGACTTTGAAATTAAAAAAGCCGCGCCACCCACAGCAATTAAATAGCTGGACTTATGCTTCTGAATACTTTTCACAGTTTGTTCGCCACGCTCTGCTTTACCAATCATGCCTAAAATATTGGTATTATCAAGCATCATATCGGTATATCTATCCATACGGGTGGAGGTGGTTGGACCAGCAGGGCCGATTACTTCATCACCTACAGCATCAACTGGACCAACATAATAAATAAACTTATTGTCAAAATCAACCCCTTTTGGCAATCCTTCGCCGTTATCTAACATTTGCTTTAAGCGTGCATGCGCTGCATCACGACCAGTGATAATGGTGCCGGTTAGCAGTAAAGTATCACCAATCTCCCAGTCATTCATTTGCTTGCGCGTAAGTGAATCAAGATCAATGCTCTTATATTTTGAATAATCCATTTCCAAATCTGGATAGATACTCATATCTACTTTTGGCAACTCAGCCACACCTGAGCCGTCCATAGAAAAATGCAAGTGTCGTGTGGCAGCACAATTAGGAATCATGGCAACTGCTTGAGAAGCGGCATGTGTCGGGTAATCTTTAATCTTAACATCAAGTACAGTCGTTAGCCCGCCTAAGCCTTGGGCGCCAATACCTAAGTTATTAATACCTGCTAACAACTCTAGACGCATTTTTTCAAGTTTGCTGGGGTTGGGTTTTTTAGCAACATCGGTAATATCAATAGGATCTAAAAGACTCTCTTTAGCCATGAGCATGGCTTTTTCTGCTGTACCACCCACACCAATACCAATAATACCTGGCGGACACCAGCCTGCACCCATAGTAGGAATCATGCTCATCACCCAATCAGACACACTAGCAGAAGGGTTAAGCACAGTAAACTTGGCTTTATTCTCAGAGCCACAACCTTTTGCCGCCACAATAAACTTCAGCTGATTACCTTTCACTACCTTTGAGTGAATAACAGCCGGAGTATTGTCTTTGGTGTTTTCTCTTGAAAATAGAGGATCTCTAACAATAGAAGCTCGCAATGGATTTTGATCAAAAGTAAAAGCGCGTCTAACCCCTTCATTAATCATTTCATCTAAGGAAAGATCGGCCTCCCAAGTAACATCCATACCCACCTCAACAAACACATTAACAATCCCTGTATCTTGGCATAAGGGCCTTTGCCCAAGGGCTGACATTTTTGAATTAATCAGAATTTGAGCAATAGCATTTTTAGAGGCATCATGCGTTTCTTTTTCATAGGCATTTGCCATAGCCTGGATAAAATCAGGCGAATGGTAATACGAAATATATTGCAAGGCGTTAAAAACGCTTTCAATCACATGTTTTTGTTGAATTTTCATATTTATAACGCCTTTAGGATTGTTGTATTTTTACTAATTATTTATAGTATTATATCTTTTTATTTCACTAATAATTAATCAGGAATTTTTATGTTTGATTTTTTCAAAGCTCAAAGTCTTTCAATTGATCTGGGTACCGCAAATACCCTTATCTACATGGATGGTCAGATCGTTTTAAATGAGCCTTCAGTTGTTGCCATTCGCCAAGATAGAGGCTCAATGGAGGCTACTGTTATTGCCGTTGGTCAAGATGCTAAAAACATGTTGGGTAGAACGCCAGGTTCAATTGAGGCGATTCGTCCAATGAAGGATGGTGTTATTGCTGACTTTAAAGTAACTGAAAAAATGCTGCAACACTTCATTCGTAAAGTCCTACGTTCTGGTTTTTTCTCACCCAGCCCTAAGGTGCTTATCTGTGTCCCTTGTGGTGCCACTCAAGTTGAGCGTCGCGCTATTAAAGAGAGCGCTGTTGGCGCGGGCGCACGTGACGTATATTTGATTGAAGAACCAATGGCTGCAGCACTTGGCGCCGGCATGGCAATCGAAGAAGCATCGGGCGCTATGGTGATTGATATTGGTGGTGGCACGACTGAAATTGCTATTATGTCTCTAAACGGCATTGTTTATTCTGACTCACTACGCGTTGGTGGCGATGTGTTTGACGATACGATTGTAAAATTTGTACGTAGAGAGCACGGCATTATCATTGGTCCAGCTACGGCTGAGCAAATCAAAGAAGAAGTTGGCTCTGCCTTTAAAACGACGGTGGTAAAAAAGATCGAATTCAGAGGTCGTGATGTTGCTAAAGGAATCCCTGTTAGCTTTGAGATTACCAATACTGAAATTCTTGAAGCTTTACAAGAGCCCCTTAAAACCATCGTTAGCTCTGTTAGAACAGCATTAGAAAAGACTCCACCGGAGCTCAGCTCAGATATTGCTGAAAACGGCCTGGTGCTAACTGGTGGTGGCGCACTATTAGACGGACTTGATAAATTAATTAATCAAGAGACCAACCTACCAGTACGCATTGCCGATGATCCATTAACTTGTGTTGCTCGTGGCGGTGGTGTAGCGCTTGATATGATCAGTAAACATAACATGGGATTTTTGGCAGCTGAGTAAAGCAACCATCACTCAATCAGGCTAGGGGAAAATGCACTTTCTTAAAATTTTTACCCCGATTGTTATCGCTATTTTTTTGATTATTTTTGATTATAAGTACGCTTATCTGAATAATTTAAGACACAGTGTTGCCACACTAATCTCACCTGTTTATATTGTAGTTAGCCTACCCGAGAAGCTCTATAACTGGATTAATGAACAAGGCACTTCGAAAGATCAACTCTTACGTGATAATCAAAATCTTGCTAATGAATTGTTAAAACTTAAAGTTAAGCTACAACAAACAGATGCATTGACTTTAGAAAACAAAAAGCTTAACACATTGCTAGAATCTAGCTACACCTTGCAGCAAGCCAAATTTACTACTGCTCGCATTGAAAATGTTGCTCGGTCTCGGTTAAAAAAACAAATTGTCATTAACAAGGGAAGTAATGATAATCTTAAAATTGGCCAGGTGGCGCTCGGTGCAAAAGGTGTACTAGGTCAGATTACACAAATCACACCAACTAACGCAAGCATCCTAATTACCAGCGACCCGACGCAATACATTCCTATTAAAAATGTTCGCAATGGCATTCAAGGCGTTAGTCAAGGTGTGGCCGAAAACAAACACCAGCTTTTTGTTAAATTCATTGAGTCTGAATCAGATGTTATGGTTGACGATATGTTTGTCAGTAGCGCTTTAGGTTCTAAATTCCCAAATGGCTACCCTGTAGGACGAGTTACCCATGTAGAGCAGCGTAAAAATGAACCTTTCATGTATATTGTACTTGAACCCATGCAACAAATTTACGATGCAGAATTTGTTGTCATCTTGGATGATTTATGAATATTCAACGCCCTTATCTTTTTTTATTCAAAATAACCTTATTTGCACTCATCCTAAGTGCACTACCGCTTCACGAAACCATTCTAGACAGCTCGCCTTTTTGGATGTTGCTACTCTACACTTACTACCTGATTCATTTTCCAGTTAAAGGGAGTTTGTTTATCGCTCTAATATTGGGTGTATTGCTAGATATTTTACAAGGAGATATCTTAGGGCAAAATGCCTTGGCACTCATTGTGGCCAGCATCTTTATTAACAATGTTAAGCAGTCTTTTTATGTCTCTAACCTTAGCACTCAGCAAGTTTATGTATTTTTATCCAGTAGTATTTATTTGGCATTTTTCTTTCTCACCTA
>NZ_CAXCCZ010000058.1:0-3497 GCF_963981275.1 uncultured Candidatus Thioglobus sp.
TCACCGGCTGGCTAGGTGGTTATAACTTCCAATGGGCTTGGTCATCAGGCTGGGCTTGTGGACAGGCGTTGTAATAGATATGTTTTTAGATGTAATTAGCCATGATGCAAAAGGTAAGAAGCATACTTTTAATAAGGGTGATCGAGTTTTTACTCAGAGCGATGTTGTAGATTCTTTATATGTTGTATTGTCTGGTAGAGTTAAATTGATTAGGGAGAATATTGAAGGAAATTCTTTGGTCATTCACACTGCTTATGCGGGAGAATCATTTGCTGAGGCTTCTTTATTTTCAAGCGAATACCATTGTCATTGTGTTGCTGATAGTGTTGTTGAATTGCTTAAATTTGATAAGAGTGGCATCCTGGAGTTGCTAAATCAAAATCCAGAATCTATGATGATGTTAATAAAAGAGCTAACAGGGCAAATTCGAGATCTTCGTCTTCTAGGTGAAATTAAAAGTATTTATAGTGCCAAAGATAGGATTATGGCTTTTTTAAGCTATGAAGCACAAGATGGCGTTTTTTACTATTCATATTCACTACTAGACTTGGCACAGAAAATCGGACTGGCCCATGAAACGCTTTATCGAAACTTAACCTCACTGGAAAATGAGGGGAAAGTCAGCAAGCAAGAAGGAAGTATCACACTAAGTTAACAGTATGATTTGAATCATATTGTTTTCAAAACAAGTCGTGTACAATATTAAATTATACAAAAAATAGAAGAGGCTTCATGTTCGCATTTGGGGAAAGGGTTGAAGGCTATGATGGGCTCATGTTTAACGAGCGCGAGGTCCGAGCAGCTGCAGGCATTGTGTTTTTGTTTGCGTTTATGGCATTTATGAGTGGTTTTTTGACGGGTAATAACGAACCTACCAAGCTAATGGTATCGGTTTTTTTGTTTGATTTTTTTATTCGTATTTTCATCAATCCTAAGTATTCACCCTCCATGGTCTTAGGGCGCTGGGTGGTTAATAATCAGAAGCCTGAATATACCGATGCCGCTCCCAAAAGATGGGCCTGGTCATTTGGTTTTATTTTGGCGGCAATTATGTTTTATTTGGTGGTGCTTAATGAGATTCGCGGCCCAATCAATATCTTGACTTGCGCACTATGCTTGGGTTTGTTGTTTTTTGAGGCGGTTTTTGGTATTTGTGCTGGTTGCAAAGTTTATAACCTGGTGCATGACAAAAAAGTAAAGCATTGTCCGGGTGAAGTTTGTGATTTGACTAGAGCCAGAGCACCCATTCAGCGCTTAAACTTAATACAAAAACCTATCTTTGTCCTGGTGATTATTGCGCTTTTTTATTTAGCTTTTGGCGGCATTATTAATTTTTTAATTTTTGGAGAGTAAGATGAAAAAGATAAGTTTATTTTTAATATTAATTGTTACCATGGTAGCTACACACGCTTCTTTGGAAGTGCAAAAAGTGGCCGATAATGTCTACGCTTTAGTAGGTGAGACCACGCAACGCTCACCTTCAAATTTTGGCAATAACTCCACACATGGTGTAATTGTTACCAAAGAGGGTGTGATATTAATTGATTCAGGTGCAAGTTATCTTGGTGCTAAAGAGCTTCACCAGGCTGTTCAAACAATTACCGACCAGCCGATTAAAATTGTTATTAATACTGGTGGTCAGGATCACCGCTGGCTGGGTAATGACTATTTCCAACAATTAGGCGCTAGAATTATCGCCTCAACAAAAACACAAGCTGATCAAAAAACCAGAGCTGATTACCACCTAACAAGATTAGGTAGCTTAATTGGAAAAAGTTTAGATGGCACTAACCCCGTGTTTGCAACAGAGGTTTTTGATGAAAAAATGAACCTAAAACTTGGTAAGGTTGATTTAGAGTTGTTGCATTTTGGCGCAGCACACACCGTGGGCGATATTATTATTTGGATGCCGAGCACCAGCACTATGTTTGCCGGAGACGCGGTGTTTAATGACAGAATGCTGGGTGTCGGCCCGGCTAGGGATATTCACAGCTGGATTTCTGTATTTGAAAAAATGGCAGAATTTAAGCCAAAGCATATCGTTCCAGGACATGGGCATATTTCTAACTTATCCGTAGCAACTAAAAACACCTACGATTATTTGACTTTTCTAAAGACAGAGATTTCCAAAATTTTAGATAATGATGGTGATATGTTAGAGGCGAGTAAAATAGATCAAACAGAATTTCATTTTTTAAGTGGCCATCAAGATATTGCTGGCAAGAATGCCCAGTGGGTTTTTGAAACAATGGAATTTGATTACTAATAAAAAAATGGGGATAGAGATGAATAAATCTATTTTATTGTTATTATCATTGCTCATAAGTGGCATTGCCGCCGCCGAGGCGGTTGAAGTGAAAAGCTATGGTCATTATAAAAAAATGATCCATATGAAAAACACCGATGGTGTGGTTAGTTTGGAAATGGCAATTCCAAAACAAAACTCATACGCAGTTGGCGCAATTCAAGATGGCGCTGGCGAGATTACTGTTTTAAATGGTAAGATTTATCTTGATTACGGTAAGGACGGCATTGGCAATTCAATCTATACGATTCCACCACATGAGAAAGCAGTGCTACTAGCAATAAGTGACGTAGCGCAATGGCAAGATGCCAAGATTAAAAAACCCTTAGCAAAAGAAGACTTGTTTAAAGTTATTCTTTCAAAAGCAAAAGAGATGGGTTTAGATACTAACAAACCGTTTCCATTTCTGCTAGAGGGTAGATTTAAAGATCTACAGATCCATGTAATCAATGGACAAAATCTAAAATTTGGAGGTCATGGTAGCAAGGAAAAAATGTTTCACATGGCAAAAGAAACAATGAGCCATCAAGCGGCCACTATTGTAGGTTTTTATTCAGCAGATGATCAGGGAACTTATACACATCCAGGAGAGTCTTGGCACCTACATGCAATCATTAATGATATTGGTGCTCACGTTGACGAAATACACTCAGGTATAAATGTAGTGTTAAAACTTCCTATGGTAAAAATTCATGATAAGCGTTATAGTTTAGGCCTTGATGCTGCGGAAAAAGAGGAGTTTCTTGCTGAAATGAGACAAATGCTAACAACTATTCAGCAAATTATGATGGGTATTGCCACAAAAGATAAAGACATGATTATTAAGGCGGCGAGCTATTCTGGCAATAGAATGGCAAGAGCAACCCCGCAGTCTGTTAAAGATAAAACACCAGTATCTTTTGAGAGGATTGGTGGGCCAACTCACATGATGTTTGAAGAATTAATTATTAACGTAGAAGAGATGGATTTGAACGATTCAGATGACATAACTGATCTGGCAGAATTTACAGGAAAGTTAATGCAAAACTGTCTTGCTTGTCATGCAGCGTTCAAGGTAGATTAAAATATTCAATTTATATAAGTTAACAAGGAGAGTTGTGGAGTATTTAAAAACATTATTTGCCATTTCATGGACATTGATTGCACTGGGTGCATTTGCTGTTTTTGGATTGGGCGATGATAAAGAAAAAGA
>NZ_CAXCCZ010000059.1:0-3361 GCF_963981275.1 uncultured Candidatus Thioglobus sp.
TTAGCACGGGTCATGGCACTTCAACCAAAGTTGATATCGAACAAGATTATATTGATCGCATTAAATCAGACATTAAGATTGATAAGCCACTTAACATTGTTGTTGATGCGGGCAACGGTGTGGCGGGCAATATCGCACCAAAGCTGTTCGAGGCACTCGGCGCTAACGTTACCAAACTATTTTGTTTAGTCGATGGCACCTTCCCCAATCATCATCCTGATCCATCTAAACCAAAAAACCTCATTGACATTATTCAAGAAGTTAAAGATACCGGTGCAGACATGGGTTTTGCTTTTGATGGTGATGGCGATCGACTCGGTCTAATTGACAACAAAGGTAATGTTATTTGGGCAGATCGCCAAATGATTCTATATTCAAGAGATATTCTTGAGCGCAATAAAGGCGCCAAAATTGTATTTGACGTTAAGTGTTCTTCATTACTACCTAAAGACATTGCCGAGCACGGCGGTGATCCGATCATGTCACGCACAGGACACAGCTTCATTAAAGCCAAACTCAAAGAAACTGGCGCTGCGCTTGGTGGTGAAATGAGTGGCCATATTTTCTTTAAAGAACGCTGGTACGGCTTTGACGATGCACTATACACCGGCGCAAGACTCTTAGAAATTATTTCAAAAACAGACAAAACTTGCGCTGAAGTATTTGCCGATTTACCGGACAGCATCAACACACCTGAAATTAATATTCATTTTGATGAGCAAGGCGATCAATTTAAAGCCATGGATAAATTGGCTGAAAACGTCAATTTTGAAGGCGCTAACATCATCACCATTGACGGTGTTCGAGTAGATTATCCTAACGGCTGGGGCTTGGTTCGCCCATCGAACACCACACCATGCTTGGTATTACGTTTTGAAGCCGACAATCAAAAAACGCTGGAAGAAATCCAAGCAAAATTTAGAACTTGGCTAGAAGCTAACGATATTTCCACCAAAGATTTTTAACCACCTAAACAAAAAAGGCGAGATTTATTTTCAATTTTATCTAATGACTCAAAGCTTTTAACACTGTCTTTGGCTCTTTAGCCACTACATTAAGCAACACCAAAGCTGGGCCTCTAGGTGCTCTATCTCCACGTTCCCAATGACGAAGTGTACTAACACTAATACCAAAAGCATCAGCAAATTCACTCTGACTCATGCCAACATTGGCGCGAATATTTTTTACATCTACTGGGTCAATATTATGGACAATTGCTTTGGATGCTTTACCTTTAGAAAAAACCACCGCTTCATCTAGCCCTTGTTTGATACTGTCAAATATACTGCTCATATTATTCTCCGTAACTATCTTTTAATAGCTTTGTTAGTTTGGCCAATTCATTACTCTCTGCTTTTGATAAGTTAGCCTTCTCTCCTTTACCAAATACAGTTAATAAAAATAGCGGAATTGATTTATTGTAATAATAGTAAATTACTCTTACACCGCCACTTTTACCTTTTCCTTGTGCAGACCATCTTAATTTACGAATACCACCTGTACCCGTCATTAAATCACCCGATTTAGCATGTTTTGCTAAATGATTAATAAGTTCATCTTTTTCTGAAACACTTAATAACTTATCCGCTCTTTTTATAAATTCAGATAATTCTACGATGGTTTGCATGTGTGTATTGTAATCCAATGGATTATAGTTGTCAATGATTTTAAAATTTAATCGAATGGTTGATTAGCAAAATTTAGAACTTGGCTAGAAGCTAACGACATTTCCACTAAAGATTTTTAATCACTTAAATAGCTTGGCATGACTACCAACTCTAGCTAAAGCTAGTTCTAATATTTGATACATTTAATTATCTAAATCATCGAACAAAGTCTCGATATTATTAAAGCTTTTACCCTTCTTGGCTATTAAATCATTTAATGCATTTTGAATCTCTTTCGTAGGAATATTACCGCGAGCAATAGCTTGCAATTCTTGTAGTCTCTCAGATGTTAAAGCGCTGTCACCCACTTGATAATCATCACACTCGATTGCTTCGATTAGTTGCCTTTCTTCATCGTCAATATCATTCATCATGCATATTCTCTGTATTGCTCAACAAGTTAATAAGTTGAGGGTTAAAGTAGAAATTTTCTCTGCCAAACTTGTGTTTTATTAGCAAATCTTCTTCTACTAACTGCTCTAAATAGCGATTAGCAGTTAAGCGTGATACGCCCAAATCTTGTTGTAAAAAAGCAATTTTGGTATAAGGGTGTTTGAAAATATTATTAATCAAATCTTGAGAGTAAACTTTTGGGCATTGGCTACGAATGCGGTGCTTATAACTTTGCTGTAACTCTTTTATATTAGTGATAAGTTTAATGGTGCTTTGTGCAGTTTTACTCACTGCACTTAGCATATACAACACCCATTCTTGCCATTTGTCTTCATCTCTAACAGTTTGCAATAAGTGGTAATACTGAGCCTTATTATGGTTAATATAACGACTTAAATACAATACAGGTGTGTCTAGCAACCCTTGTTGTACTAAATAAACAATATTAACAATACGTCCAATTCTGCCGTTACCATCATAAAACGGATGAATGCTTTCAAACTGATGATGAATAATCGCCATTTTTATTAAAGGATCTAAATCTGGCTCAATATCAATATTGTTAATAAACTGTTCTAGATCTTTTAATAGTTCTGGCAACTCATCAGGATTAGGCGGTGTATAAACAACTTCGCCACTTTTCTCATTAAACAGTGTTGTGCCTTGTTGTGTTCGTAGGCCTGCATCATTACCTTTAATAATTTTTTGCGCCTCGACTATGGTGTTGGTGGTAATAAGATTGTGGGTTTGCAACTGCTGAAAGACACAATTCATTGCATCGCTATATTGGCTAACTTCTTTAGCTGCAATGTTTTTATTATTTGCCTGTAGTTGATATTTAAAAAGCTCATCTTGAGTAGTGATAATATTTTCAATTTCAGAGCTGTCTTTTGCCTCTTGCAATGCCAGCGTACTAATAAGAATTTGCTGGTTTGGCATACTTTGACAAACGCCTTTTAACTCTCCTAAGTATCGATGAGCTTTATTTAATGCCTTTAATATGGCAACAGATTCAAAAGTATTGTTTTTAACAATTTGATTTAACGTGTTCATTATTCGCCTCATGTTCAGAATTCTTTAATTATAGCGCATATTTATATAAAGTGTTCAAAAAATAGAATTATTGAACACTTCAATAATTATATGTTCATATTCATACTATTCACAACCCTAATTATTTTAAAAATACAATCCTTTATTTTTTAATATTGACAAATTCAGGTTTTTTAAGGTGCGTAGATCACCACGATTGATGGTGTTCGTGTTGATTATCCCAACGACTGGGGATTGGTTCGCCCTTC
>NZ_CAXCCZ010000060.1:0-3168 GCF_963981275.1 uncultured Candidatus Thioglobus sp.
AGTTATAAGTCAGACTGTTAATCCGTTTGTTTTTAACTTTGACTAACTTCTACAGGTCTTACTCCATAAGGGATTCCAGGTGAATCCCTTTTTTACGTCTATTGAAAGTGTCAACCATTATTGTTATTTGGTTGACACTTTTGTATATAACTATTTAGGGTGGTTGTTAATGGCTGTTAAAAATGGGAGAATTGTACTCCTTAAATCAAAGTATTTGCATAGATAGTTGGTGATTTGTGTCATTGAAACTCTGCAAAAAAAAGCCGGAAAATAAAAAAAGAATTAAACTTGAGCGAGCTTCTCAACAGCAAGTTTGATGTTATCCATGCTGGTTGCGAATGAAAATCTTACGTAACCAGGTGCGCCAAAAGCAGAGCCCGGAACCAGGGCGATGTTTAGTTTTTCTAGGCAGTAAGTGGAGAATTCCACGTCATCTTTTAGACCTAAGCGTTTAATCAAGCCCTCCACTCTAGGGAAGGAATAAAATGCACCTTGTGATCTAGGACACTCAACACCATCAATAGTATTTAGTGCGTTGACAATATATTCGTGACGCTCTTCAAATGCACTAACCATGATATTAATAATACTTTGGTCGCCATTGAGCGCCTCTAAAGCTGCCGCTTGAGCAATTGAACAAGGGTTAGAGGTTGATTGGCCTTGGATCTTTTTCATGGCTTTAATGATAGCTTCTGGACCACCTGTATAACCAATACGCCAGCCTGTCATAGCGTAGCCTTTAGAAACACCGTTAAGAATAATGGTGCGATCTTTTAAGTCAGGTTCAGCCATGACGATATTGATAAAATCTTCATCACCCCAGCGAATGTGCTCGTAGATGTCATCAGTAATAATAAGCACCTGAGGATGTTTTATAAGAACATTTGCCAAGGCTTGTAACTCAGCTTGTGAGTAAACTGCACCAGTAGGGTTGGACGGGCTGTTAATAATAAATAGTTTGGTTTTATCGGTAATGTTTGCTTCTAGCTGCTCAGGTGTGATTTTAAAATCTTGCTCCAGTCCAGTTTTAACAACAACCGGTGTGGCGTCAGCTAAAATCACCATATCTGGGTAGCTTACCCAGTAAGGGGATGGAATGATAACCTCGTCTCCTTCGTTAAGCACCGCTTGACACAAATTATAAAATACCTGTTTACCACCTGAAGATACCATCACTTCAGTAGCTGAGTAGTCTAGGTTATTCTCACGTTTGAATTTGTCAATAATGGCCTGCTTTAAAACAGGTGTGCCATCAACTGCTGTGTATCTGGTTTCACCGTTGTTGATCGCCTGAATGGCTGCTTTTTGAATATTAATAGGAGTATCAAAATCTGGCTCACCAGATCCCATTGATACAATTTGCACTCCTTGAGCCTTTAATTCTCCTGCTTTTGCAGTGACTGCAAGGGTTGCTGAAGGTTTGACTTTTTGAACTCTTTGAGAAAGGAATGCTGACATGATTATTGATAAGAAATAGATTAAAATTGAATGTTTTATGTTAATGAAAAATCACAGTAAGTGGGCAATAAATTTCAACTAGAATCACAATTTTCCCCAAGTGGAGATCAACCGAGTGCCATTAAGGCGTTGGTTGATGGAATTAATGCTGGAGAGAAGTTCCAAACCTTGCTAGGGGTTACCGGTTCGGGCAAAACATTTACACTGGCCAATGTGATCAAACAGACTAAGCGTCCTAGTTTAATCATGGCGCCTAATAAAACCCTGGCCGCTCAACTGTACGCTGAGATGAAGGAGTTCTTCCCAAATAATTCAGTGGAATATTTTGTTTCGTATTATGATTATTATCAGCCAGAGGCTTATGTGCCGGCGTCTGACACTTTTATCGAAAAAGATTCTTCGATTAATGAGCAAATTGAGCAAATGCGCCTGTCAGCCACCAAATCTTTATTGGAGCGTGATGACGTAATTATTATCGCCAGTGTATCGGCTATTTACGGCTTGGGCGATCCTGAAAGTTATATGTCGATGCTGTTGCATTTGAGTGTGGGAGAGGTGTCTAATCAAAGAGAGATATTGTCGCGCCTTTCACAAATGCAATACACGCGCAATGATGTTACTTTGCTTAGAGGGTGTTTTCGGGTTAAAGGGGAGGTGATTGATATTTTCCCGGCCGATTCTGAAGAGCAGGCATTGCGTATTGAGATGTTTGATGAAGAAATTGAAAGGCTGTATTGGTTTGATCCTTTGACAGGTGAACGGCTTAAATCTTTACAGCGAATTACCATTTATCCGCAAACGCATTACGTAACGCCAAAATCTAAGATTTTAAATATGCTCGATGATATTAAAGATGAGCTAAAAGTTCGAAGAAAAGAGTTGCTTTCTTTAAACAAACTAGTCGAAGAACAGCGCCTAACTCAGCGTGTGCATATGGATATTGAAATGATGCGCGAGCTGGGTTATTGTACTGGTGTTGAAAATTATTCGCGTTATTTATCTTCACGCAAACCAGGCGATCCACCGCCAACTTTGCTTGATTATTTACCTGAAAATTCATTGATAATTTTGGATGAATCACACGTCACTGTTAGCCAAATTGGCGGCATGTACAAGGGTGATCGGGCGCGTAAAAAAACCTTGGTAGAGTTTGGCTTTCGCCTGCCTTCTGCACTGGACAATCGCCCTTTAAAATATAACGAATTTGAAGATCGAGTTCATCAATGTATTTTGGTTTCAGCAACTCCATCCCAATATGAATTTGATGTCTCTAGTACGATTGCAGAACAGGTGGTGCGTCCAACTGGATTATTAGATCCTGAAATAGAGGTTCGACCAGTTGGCACCCAAGTTGATGATTTACTCAGCGAAATTAATAAGCGTGTTAAAGTGGGTGATCGAGTGCTAGTTACCACGCTGACTAAAAAGATGTCCGAGCAACTCAGTGACTATTTAAATGAGCATGGTGTTAAGGTTCGATATCTACATTCTGATATTGATACAGTTGAGCGAGTGGAAATTATTCGAGATTTGCGTTTAGGGGTGTTTGATGTTCTAGTTGGTATTAACTTACTGAGAGAGGGTTTGGACATTCCTGAGGTATCTTTAGTGGCGATATTGGACGCTGATAAAGAGGGTTTTTTACGTTCTGAAAGGTCACTGATTCAAACCATGGGTAGGGCGGCTAGAAATGTTAATGGTAAGGCGATT
>NZ_CAXCCZ010000061.1:0-2967 GCF_963981275.1 uncultured Candidatus Thioglobus sp.
AGTTGATTACTAATTTTCATTTGCCAAAGTCATCTTTATTAATGCTGGTTAGTGCGTTTATTGGTCGAGATAAAATGATGGAAATTTACCAGCATGCCATTGATAAAAAATATCGATTCTTCTCATACGGAGACGCCATGCTTTTGGAAAAACACAGTGACAAATAAGAAGGCGCAGGTCTTACAAGAAGTTTTTGGATTTGATTCTTTTCGTCCCTTGCAAGAGCGAGCAGTTGACAAAATATTAGCCGGTGAAGATGTTTTATTAATTCTTCCAACAGGCGGTGGAAAGTCGCTTTGTTATCAGTTGCCTGCGTTGTTAATGGATGGTGTTCTGGTAGTTGTGTCGCCGCTGTTAGCCTTAATGCGAGATCAGATACTAGGCCTGGAAAGCAAGGGCATTAGTGCAGCAATGCTATCATCCATGCAAAGTATGGAAGAGATTAAAGTCACTGAAAAAGCGTTAAAAAATCAGGAAATCAAGGTTTTATTTGTCGCACCAGAACGCCTTAATAATGATTATTTTTTATCATTTTTAGACTCGTTAAACATTGCATTTTTTGCCGTTGACGAGGCTCATTGTGTGAGTGAATGGGGTCATGATTTCCGTGCCGATTATCGAAAATTAGGTTTGTTAAAAACACGCTTCCCTGATACTAATGTCGCAGCTTTTACTGCTACGGCAACACCACAAGTTGAAAAAGACATTGTTGCGCAGTTGAATTTCAAGCAAAGAGAGAATGTCATTCGTGGCACGGTATTCCGTGATAATTTGTATATTAATGCTAGTGTCAGGCAAGGAAATGGCTATCAGCAGGTGTTAAATTTCTTAGAAAAACGTCAAAATGAGCAAGGCATTATCTATGTACAATCTCGCGCTAAGACTGAATCCTTGGCTAAATTTTTACAAGAACAAGGTTTTCAAGCTCAAGCATATCATGCAGGATTAAGTTCAGAAGATAGAAAGTCTGCTTTCGCTAATTTCGTTGGTGAAAAAACCAATATTATGGTGGCAACCATTGCCTTTGGTATGGGTATTGATAAAAGTGACATTCGTTTTGTTATTCATACTTCGATGCCAAAAACCATTGAGGCTTATTATCAAGAAATTGGCAGAGCAGGTCGAGATGGGATTTCTAGCGAAGTGTTGTTGTTATACGGCACTGCTGATATAGGTGTACTTAGTCGTTTTATTGAGGGAGCTGAAAACGAAGATTATCGTAATTTGGCATTTAGAAATCTCAATACCGTTAAGCAATATGCTTTTTCTGAAAGTTGTCGCCATCAAGCACTAAGTCGTTATTTTGATGAAAATATCGAGCCGTGTAAAACGATGTGCGACAATTGCAATGAGCCTGATACTGAGCGTAAAGAGATTACTGAGTTGGCACAAAAATTTTTATCAACCATTTATCGCACCGAACAACGCTTTGGGCAGAATTACATTATTGATGTATTGAGGGGATCCAAGGTTCAAAAAATCTTAAATAATCGACATGAAGAGCTATCTGTTTACGGCATTGGGCAAGAGCTTAGCAAAGCACAATGGAAGATGGTCGGTGATAGATTACTAGAGTTGGAGTTGATCCAAGTAAGTGGTGAATATGGAGGCTTAGTGCTCACTAATCGAGCAAGAGTAGTTTTAAAATCTGAAGAATCTGTTGATATGCGTGCAGTTAATTTTAATATTAGTAAGAATAGTTTATCTTTGCCTAAAAAATCTGCCCCGCCTAAGTACAATTTTGATAAAGCAATATTTGAATCACTTCGCACATTAAGATTGGAGATTGCAACAGAAACTGGAATGCCTGCTTATGTTATTTTTGACAATAAAACTTTACAGGCAATAGCGCACTTCTTACCTGATAATAAAGAAAATTTTTTGAAAATTAATGGTGTTGGCGAAGTTAAATATGAAAAATACGGCAAACAATTTTTGGCTTTGATCAAGACACTACGTTCTGATAATTTTCAAGAGCCAGCATTAGATAAAGAACATCTAAAGTCACAATCTAAAGTGTCAAAAACAAATAAACCATCCTCTAAATTACATAAAACTTATCATGAGACACTGGCGTTAATTGAACAAGGCTTGTCAGTGGAACAGATAACAATAAATCGCGGCTTTACTACTTCAACCATTTTGGGGCATATTAACAAATTAGCAAAGTCAGAATTAATTGATGTAGTCAAAAAAACAATTCTTTTTGAACAAATTCCTAAAAATCCAGCCATGGATGAGTGGGTGAATGAAGGCTCTAATCTTACTGGCTCAGATAAAGATTTTTACCATTATCTGTCAATATATAGGCAGATAGAGCAGTCCAAAAAAACAGATATACAAAAATCTAACCCCCTATTGGGAGAAACCTACAAAGTTACTTTAGAGTTAATTCAACAAGGTTTATCAATAGATCAACTAGAGCAAAGGCGTAATTTTACTATCCCTGCCGTCATGAGACATATTAACCAGCTGGCAGAAGAAGGGCTAATTGGGCAAACTCAAAGGCAAGAATTATTTGCTCAAATTCCTCAAAGTGATATACTTAATGACTGGGTAAAGCGAGGCATTGAGCTAGCTGGATCAACTGAAAATATCCAAAATTATCTATCAATACAGAAGCAATTGGAGCAATAATTTTTATGATTTTTGAAAACGAGCTGGCTAGTGTAGAAATTGAACCGAGTGAGATACCTTGGGTTAAAGTTTTTACTAAGCGAAAAATTAAAGAATTCTGCGAATGCAGTGCTGATGAAAAAATAGAAATTTTTAGGATTATTGATATTACTGAAAATCTAATGTTAGACTATTTCAAAGCAGATAAGATAAATATCGCGTCTTTTGGCAACGTTTTACCGCATGTTCATTGGCATATCATGGCCCGATTTAAGGGTGATAGTTATTTTCCAGAGCCAATGTGGGGTGCAAAACAAAGAGAACCACAATTAGATTTACCCAGTTTTGAGG
>NZ_CAXCCZ010000062.1:0-2949 GCF_963981275.1 uncultured Candidatus Thioglobus sp.
GATTTTGGGTGAAAGATAAGCACTCAATTATCCATGTTGGCAAAAATTTTGATGGGCGTTCATTTGGCGATGTTATGCTGATTAATCTTAAAGATAATAAAACATTAGCTTCAGTTGGTCAGGCTGACAGTGCTGTATTTGAGGGTGAAAGCCTTATGCTGGAAAAAGCTAATTTTTATCAAATTAATCGCAGCGATGATCAGAAATTTTATGATATTAATACTAATCAATTAAACCAATATAAACTTCCAGTTGCTTTCGATCAAGGCTTTGTTAACAGTTTGCGTAAAGAGCCTCGTGACTTATCCACCTGGAATTTATATAAGCAGATGAGTTTTTTGACGAAAAATGGTTTAGCGGCAGATACATTTGAAGTTGAATTTTATAAGCGTATTGTTAAACCCTTTACCTTGGTAGCGATGATCGTGTTTTCAATGTTGTTTATTTTTGGCTCGCTACGAGATGCCTCATTAGGTAAAAAAATCTTCCTGGGAATAATACTAAGTTTGTTTTTCGAGTTATTCTCGAGGATTGGTGGAGCATTGTCACTGCGTTTTGATTACAATCATTTTCTGGTCGCATCAGTGCCAACACTCATTGTTTTAGTGTTTGCTTTTATTTTGTTAAAGAGAAAATCGGCTCAATAAAATGGAAGAATTGCAAACCCAAATTATCAAACCAAAACTAGAAAAGCCAAAAAGATTTCAGGTGTTATTATTAAATGATGATTACACGACAATGGAGTTTGTAGTGGAAGTGTTGATGCGTTTTTTTTCAAAAAATGAAGAATCTGCAAATGCGATTATGATTAAAATTCATGTTGATGGAGAAGGGATATGTGGCACGTATTCGCATGACATTGCCCAAACAAAAGTAACCCAAGTGACGGATTTTGCGAGAAACAACGAACAACCGCTGATGTGTGTTTTGCGTGAACTCAGCAACTAACTTATAATAAAAACTATGATTGAATCAGGACTACAACAAGAGATTAACTTTATCATGACTCAGGCGCGTAATAATCGCCTAGAGTTCGTTACCGTTGAACATTTACTGCTCGCCTTGTTAAATATTGAGGAGGTGAATACTTTTTTGCGCAACAAACGCGTTAATCTTGATGAAATTCGTGAAGAATTGGAAGAGTATATTGATTCACATACGCCACTTATCGCTCAGGACTCCGAGATTGACATTGTGCCCACTGTGGGCTTTCAAAGGGTGTTGCAGCGTAGTGTTTACCAGGCACAATCTGCACAAAAAAATACCGTATATGCAATGAATGTGTTGGTGAGTATTTTGTCAGAAAAAGAATCGCACGCCGTATATTTGCTCAAGCTAAATAACATTTCTCGTCTAGAGGTAATGGAAGGTATTGCTAATCGAGAGCCTGAGGAGATTGAGCAGACTGCTGCGATTGAGTCCGAAACTCAAAAACCCAAAAAATCTTCCCTTGAAACTTATACAACCAATCTTTGTGAAAAAGCCCGAGCCGGAAAAGTTGATCCATTACTTGGACGAGAGGAAGAGGTGTTGCGCACTGTGCAAGTGCTGTCTCGTCGTCGAAAAAACAACCCGTTGTTTGTTGGTCAAGCTGGTGTAGGAAAGACTGCTATTGCTGAAGGTATTGCTAAAAAAATTGTTGACGGCAAAGTTCCAGATGTTTTAAAAGAGGCCAGTATTTACTCGCTAGATATTGGTATTTTGATTGCCGGCACCAAATATCGAGGGGATTTTGAAAAGCGTCTAAAGTCCGTTTTAACTGATTTAGAAAAAATTCCTCACGCAATTTTATTTATCGATGAAATTCATACTATGATTGGTGCAGGAAGTGTTTCTGGCGGTTCATTGGATGCTTCTAATTTACTTAAACCTGCATTGGCCGATGGGTCACTTAGGTGTATGGGCTCCACCACTATTGAGGAATTTCGCAAAGTATTTGAAAAGGATCATGCGCTTACGCGTCGCTTCCAGAAAATTGATATTGAAGAGCCTTCAGTTGGTGATGCGGTTAAGATTTTGCAAGGCTTGAAAAAATACTATCAAGATCATCACAAAGTGAAATATTCAGCAGCGGCATTGGAGTCTGCAGTGGAGTTGTCACATCGATATATGAATGATCGTCGCCTGCCAGATAAAGCTATTGACGTGATTGATGAGGTGGGCGCATTGCAACAAATTCAGCCTAAATCTAAGCGCAAAATTAATATTGGTGTGAGTGATATTGAAAATATTGTGGCCAAGTTGGCGCGTATCCCATCGCGTCAAGTTAACAGTGATGACAAGTCACTACTTAAAAACTTAGCGGCGGAATTAAAACTTGGCGTATTTGGGCAGGATGTCGCTGTAGAAAGCCTTTCAACGGCCATTAAGCTAGCACGCTCAGGCCTTTCACAAGAAGATAAAACCATGGGCGCATTCTTATTTGCCGGACCAACTGGTGTAGGAAAAACTGAGATTTGCAAACAGTTGGCACGCATTATGGGCGTTAAGTTGTTGCGTTTTGATATGAGTGAATATATGGAGCGCCATTCTATTTCCAAGCTTATAGGATCCCCTCCTGGTTATGTTGGATATGATGAAGGTGGTTTGTTAACGGAGGCGGTTAATTCTAATCCATACGCTGTTTTACTATTAGATGAGGTGGAAAAAGCCCATCCTGATTTGTTTAATATCCTACTGCAAGTAATGGATAACGGCAAGATGACTGACGCTAATGGGCGCGAAATTGACTTTAGAAATGTAATACTGGTAATGACTTCCAATGTGGGTGCTCATAGCGTACAGCGCGCCTCGATCGGTTTTAGCGAGCAAGACCATGCACTGGATTATAAGGGTGAATTGAAAAAGACCTTTACCCCAGAATTTAGAAATCGTTTATCTGAGGTGATTTACTTTAATGCATTGAATAAAGATACAATTGTGTATGTGGTCAATAAGTTCTTGTTTGAG
>NZ_CAXCCZ010000063.1:0-2935 GCF_963981275.1 uncultured Candidatus Thioglobus sp.
TCTCGCCACTCATGGCAGACACACTCACCACCAGTTGATCGCCACCATCGGCAAAGGCTTTAATCTTTTTAGCAACGGCCTGAATCCTCTCAACCGAGCCGACCGATGTTCCACCGTATTTTTGTACAATTAACGCCATTAAACTATCTACAAATCAATATTCCCAAAATTATACCTTTAACCAATTCACATCATTATTCGATTTTCATAGAACGGGCCTTGCCCGTTCTATGAATCTATGACTCAAAAACTTTGTCTAAATCAATATCCTTAATAACAAGCCCTTTGTTTTCACCAAAAACTTTGGAAGTGTTTCTGGAAAACTCCTCATAGTCTTTAATTGTTCCAATTTCCTTAACAATAGATCTAATCTCATCTTTATTACAAATAGGACTATCTTTTTCCGTTCCTAAATATTCAAAAATACTAGATTTAACAATACTAGTATTTGGGTTGATTTTATGATGGATATAATTTAAGTTTACATAAACACTTAACACTGGCAAGCCAAACTCACCTTTAATTATATTAGCTTTGAATTTACCTTGAAATAACGAACCCGTTCGCTTATGCTTATTATTAAAATAAACTGTATAACTTGTACCTAGCCTCTGCATAAACTTAGAAATTCCACCTTTGCACTCTTGTTTTAACACCAAGTGAAAATGGTTTGGTAATAAGCAGTAAGCTATAATTGACACCAATTTTTCTTCATCGGAATCTATTGATATAGCTCCAGATTGATAAAATCTTTTTGACTTAAATTTACTATCAACATCCACAGTATTTAAGTCCATTAAGCGTCTATAAAAATAATACAAGTCATCCTTATTTTCAAAAATTACACGCTTATCCACCCCTCGATTAAAGACATGATAATACTCACCTTCCACAAACTCTATTTTTCTTATTGACATAATTTATTATTTATATTATTCCATAGAACGGGCCTTGCCCGTTCTATGGAAATTAAAAAATAAGGCTGCAAATAGCAACCTTATAGAATATTACTTCAGTCTTTATTTCTTATCGCCAAACACGTATTTTGGTTTAAAGATGTAAACCATTAGTGGAATGATGGTTAATGCGAGAACCACATCAATAATCAAGGCCTCAGAGATAAAGATGCCGAGTGCCCAAGTGTTGGCTAATTGTGTCATTAGCAGCGGGATGAAACTCGCTAGCAATACCACAATCGAGGCGAATACTGCCGCACCTGTTGTCTCCAGTGTATTTCTTAACGAATCAACCCACTTACCACCTGTGGCTTGCATTTCCTCTTTTAAGCGAGAGATCATGTAAATACCATAGTCAACACCTAAACCCATTGCAATTGATAGCGACACTAACGTTGCAAAGTGAAGGTTACCCGACCAGTTTTCAACACTGGTGTAGTAAGCACCTAAGCCGTACTGGCCAAATAGTGTCACTAGCAAAGTTGAGGTTAGAATGGCCGCAACCAATGGCGAACCAAAGATAAGCGCAGCCACAATGAAAATTGCCAATGCAGTTACCAATGGTGACTTAATATATTCAACTTCAGCTACGTCATGCGTTGCCTCAGTCGCACCTAAGAAACCACCCACAGCCATAGTCGTGGTACCACTGTCTTCAATCTGAACCACTTTAGCGACCCAATCACCATCTTCGTTAGCACAGTCTTGTCGCTTAGTTGGTGAGTTTGACTCATTAACACTATCAATTGAACAAACACCTGCTTCTGGCATAGTGATAACATCGCCCGATTTAAAGCCCCAAGTTACCAAATCAAATCCTGGCTCGTCTTTATTATCAACAAACCACTGCTGAATATCTTTCACAGTCTGGTGAGTTTTTACAGGATCCATGGTATTTACAAAGCCCATAATCACACCTTCATTCCAGCCTTTAGCTACAAATGAATCCAAGTCGCCAGCATTGGTATTTGCTTCAAGCAAGCCGTTAAATCCCGTTACAATTTCATTCGCATCTGGCACCCACTCAGGATCTTCCGCATCACCATACACATCCATATTGGCATTAATAAACGCTTCATTTGGCACATGGAAATACTTAAGATTTGGCTCTTGCCCTTCTGGTGTCATCATTAGCATATTTACAATTTTCATAAACTGAATGTATGAGCCAGTAAAACCAATGTTCGGATGAGATCTCATCCAGTCTTCAGTTTTTTCAATTGCTGCCTGAACTTCCGCATGGTTAAACGCACCTTGTGGATCATCTTCATCTTCGTCCCAACACTTAGTACCTGGCGCTTGCGAGCCATCATACTCACACGCAGGCAACATTGGAAAATGCTCAGCCTTACCCTTAATAGGAATGTTCACAGAAATCACACCTGGCATTACCTCACCCAAACGACGCAGATCAATGTTTGCATCAGAATCATATTTAAACGCGGCGCGTGAATAGTTAATACCCACTTCCACACCTGGCATCGCTGATTCTGCTGTTGGGCTCAGTACTTTAGTTTGTACTGTACTCCACGCTACAAGCGCTACAATCATGCCAATTGGGATGATTTTCATCTTGCCAGTAATCACACTCGTGAGTGTTTTAGCCATACCTTTTTCAAAGGCTGAGGCTTCTGTCATTGAAGCATCACGCTCAGTATCTTTACCAGGGAACATAGCCATCAAGATTGGCGCAATTGTAGTTGTGGTAATCAGAATAGTCATCATGCCAAACATACCAAAATACGCATAGGCTTTGTAGAATGAAATATCCACAAACGACAAAGTAAAGAAACCTACCATGTCAGTCACAATCGCCAGTGTTGCAGGGATAATTGTTGTCGCAATAGCTTTTTCAGCAGCCGTCAATGGCTTAATGCGTTTATCACTATGCAGCTCACTTTGATAACGCCTTACAACTTGCACGGCGTGACCCGTACCAATCGCTAATAGTAGCATTGGCGTAAGCACCATCATCGTTG
>NZ_CAXCCZ010000064.1:0-2911 GCF_963981275.1 uncultured Candidatus Thioglobus sp.
ACCAATTAATGGTGTCGGTTATTGGACAGTTCTTGCAAATTAATACTTACGATCAGCCAGGTGTAGAGCACGGAAAAACCATCCTTAAAGAAAGCTTGAAAAACAAGTCATAAGTCTGGAGTTATCAGTGAAATTTGAAGATTTAGAAGTTTGGAAGCGTTCATCTAAATTATCAGTTGAAATATACAAAGAGCTGTCTACGCTCAAAGATTATGGATTTAAAGACCAAATTACAAGGTCAGGATTATCCATACCGAGCAACATTGCAGAAGGTTTTGGTAGGGTGGGTGACAAAGAAAAGCGTAATTTTCTTAACTATTCCAAAGGATCTTGTGCAGAATTGCGCACCCAAATTTATATTGGTATTAAAATCGGCTATATTCCCTCATCTATTGGAAAAACATGGATAGCTGAAACTCAAGAGATATCAGCAATGTTAACCGGCTTAATGAAATACTTATCTAATGACTAACAACTTCTGACTTATGACTATTAAGAAATGTCTCTTCCCAGTAGCAGGCTACGGTACGCGTTTTTTGCCAGCGACTAAAGCCATCCCTAAAGAGATGCTACCTATACTCACCAAGCCACTGATTCAATACGGTGTGGAAGAAGCGATGAGTGCTGGCATGACTAACATGGCTATGGTCACTAGTAAGTACAAGCAAGCCATTGAAAATCATTTCAAACCGCATGCAGATATCGAAGGCAGTATCCAAGGTACAGATAAGGAATCACTACTAGATGAGGTTAATTATGTAAGTAAAAAATGTGATTTTAATTACATAAATCAAGAACAAATGTTGGGCTTAGGTCATGCAATTTATACCGGTAAACCACTAATCGGTGATGAGTCATTTGCTGTTATCTTGCCGGATGATCTTTGCACTAATACCCCTCAAGGGGGTACTGAAAAGAGTGATGGCGATTCAGTTCTCAAACAAATGACTAATCTTTACGCACAACATCCTGACTGTTGTATTGTAGCTATTGAAGAAGTACCTATGGCCGAGGTTGACAAGTACGGCGTGATTGATGGGGAATTGTTAGAAGGATCGGACAATGCTTATCGAGTTAGTAGTATGGTCGAAAAGCCAAACTCAGCAGATGCCCCGACTAATTTGGCCATTATTGGCAGATATATTCTCATACCACAGATTTTTGATGTACTAGAAAATACTGCTCCTGATAAAAATGGAGAAATTCAAATTACCGATGCACTGATGACACTTGCTAAACAAGGTAAAGTCATTGCTTATAAATTCCGAGGAACAAGGTTTGATTGTGGCAGTGTTGGAGGGTTTGTGGTTGCGACTAATGCCTTTGCTAAGGCAGAAGGCTTGGTTTAGTTATTCCACTGTAACTGATTTGGCTAAGTTACGAGGTTGGTCTACATCAGTACCTTTGATGATTGCCACATGATAACTAAGCAGTTGCAATGGAATGGTAAAAATAATTGGTGCCGTGATTCTGCCTAAGTCAGCAGTAGTTGGAACAATAGTCATGCCTTTCATGGACTCTACTTTTGCATTTTCATCTTCAAAGACAATCATTTGTGAGCCTCTTGATTTAACTTCTTGAAGGTTAGATTTGAGTTTGTCCAAAAGTTTGTCATTAGGCGCTACAGCGATCACTGGCGTGTCTTTGTCAATTAGAGCGATGGGGCCGTGTTTGAGTTCACCAGCAGGGAAGGCTTCAGCGTGAATGTAGCTAATTTCTTTAAGTTTTAGTGCGCCTTCCATGGCAACGGCATGCATAGTGCCACGACCTAGAAAAATTGCATTAAACTTATTTTTAAAAGTTTTAGCCAGTTCAATGATTTGATCTTCTTGCTCTAGGGTTTTTTTAATTAATCCTGGTAATCGATTTAGACCCCCCACAATTTTTAGCTCTTGTTGTTTTGATACTTGATTGTGACACTTCCCAATCGCAACAGCTAATAGTGCAAGCGATACCAGTTGAGTGGTAAAAGCTTTGGTAGATGCCACGCCGATCTCAGGTCCAGCATGGGTTAAAAAAGTGAGTTCTGATTCACGAGTGAGCGACGATTCAGCTGAGTTGCATATGGCCAGTGAATGAATGTTCGTATTGTATTTTTTGACAGCCTTTAATGCCTCTAAAGTATCAGCCGTTTCACCGCTTTGACTAATGGTAATAAACAGCGTGTTGTCCAGCACAATAGGCTGACGATATCGATATTCACTTGCCACTTCAATGTGGGCAGGAATTTTAGCGATGTCTTCTAACCAATATTTGGCTACCAGACCTGCATTGTAGCTAGTGCCACAAGCAATGATCTGAATTTGCTTGGTATCTTTAAAAATCTGTTTAGCCTCATGTCCAAATGCAGAGGTAAGTACCGTATCTTTAGTGATGCGTGATTCTAGAGTGTCACGAATGGCTTGCGGTTGTTCAAAGATTTCTTTGAGCATGTAATGGTCGTAACCACGTTTTGATACTTGCCCACTTTTTAGTTTTGAGATTTTTATTTCTCGCTCAACTTTGTTGCCATCTTTATCGTAAATCGTTACAGATTTAAGTGTAATCTCAGCAATATCACCCTCTTCTAGAAAAATAAATTCTTTGGTAATATCAAGTAAAGCCATTTGATCTGAAGCAATAAAGTTGCCTTTATCACTGAGCCCAATGACTAAAGGTGAGCCGCTTCTTGCAGCGATAATGCATTTTGGATCCTTAGGTGAGATTACGCCTACGCCGTAAGCACCTTTAAAGGTTTGAATGGCTTTTTGTGTGGCTTCTAGCAAAGTACTGCTGTTTTTTAATGCTTTGTGGATGGCATGAGCGATAACTTCAGTGTCTGTATCAGATGTAAAGTCGTAGCCTTGAGTTTCTTGTTCGGCTTTTAATTCAATAAAGTTTTCAATAATGCCGTTGTGAACAACGCTCACAC
>NZ_CAXCCZ010000065.1:0-2894 GCF_963981275.1 uncultured Candidatus Thioglobus sp.
CTTTAAATTGTTGAGCAAGATGCTGATGGTCAAGCACAATATCAGCACCCATTTGTTTACACCAAGATCTAGATTCATCACGTGAAGCAGTCGCTATTACTTTCATGCCGATTATTTGCTTGGCAAATTGAATGGCCATCGAACCCACGCCGCCAGCAGCGCCAATCAATAATAAAGATTTATCTTTGTCTGATTGGGTGATTTTTAAACGATCAAATAAAGATTCCCAAGCGGTAATACTGGTTAAAGGTAGTGCTGCAGCTTGCTCAAAGTTGAGTGATTTTGGCTTACGACCGACAATACGTTCATCGACAAGTTGGTAAGCTGCATTTGACCCGTCACGCGTCACATCTCCTGCATAAAAAACTTCATCACCAACTTTAAAAAGCGATACTTGCTCACCCACTGCACTCACAATACCTGAAGCGTCATAGCCTAAAATTTTTACAGCGCTATCTTTGGCGACAGTGTGCTTAACTTTGGTATCAATTGGGTTGACAGAAATAGCTTTTATTTCTACCAGTAGATCTCGGCCTGTAGGATGATTTAGAGTTTTCTCAAATTCTATAAATTCACTGCCGTTATAGCCAATTGCTTGCATGTTATCTTCGTGTGTTTCTTTCAATACGCAACATTACTAACATCATGACAAACATAATAAAAAATCCAAGTGCTGCGCCTAGCATACCTAGAGAAATAAAGCCTGTCATTTGATCAGTTCTAGCGGTGCCCATTTTCATTAAATTTTGCTGAGTTTGCTCATTGACTTGGTAGGCAAACTCTTGATCATGCCAATGCAAAAATTCATCAATATTAACTTGATCTCCACCCACATTAACTAATTGCTTAGTCAATCTTGATAAAGATTCCACATAGCTTAACTTAAGCTCTGGAGAATAAGCATTAGACTTAATCTTAATCATCACTTTAATTTGGAACTGTAAGTCATTTTCATCAAGCACTTCGTTAGGTAGTGCCTGTAAATTAGTAATAATCTGTTCTATTTGAGTATCAAACTTTTGATTAAAAACTACCTGGGAATCATCTTCAACAACGCTAACTGCTTGAGAGGCTTTTTCAGTCTCCACTTGCAGGCTGATTGGATTTTGGTATTTGGCTAATTCAATGCTGGGCGCACTAATTTCATCAGTCGCCCTACTGCTGAGTTTTTCATAGCTAAACACACCTAGAAAGACAATTAAAGCTAGTGAAATCAATGCAAATAAAAAGCCAATACGATGCACAATGAGAAAGAAGTTGTTTTCAATAAATTTAAACATGTGCTATTCCTTTGTTATGCTATTTTCAAAAATGTTATTCATATGAGTCGCTAATTCGATATCCAATTGACTAATACACCCTTGAGAATGCGTTATTAACTCAACATTAACAGTGTTATATACATTGGACCATTCTGGATGGTGATTCATTTTTTCAGCTATGATGCCAGCTTGAGTCATAAAGCCAAAAGCCTGAATAAAGTCATTAAAAACAAACTGTCTCGATAGTTTTTGATTAACAATTGACCATTCTGGCAATTGTATTAAAATTTCTGAATCAGTCATGATTGAACTTTCAAGATATCTTTAGCGCCCATTTTGATCAACTGATCACCTAGCGTCTCACCCAATGCCTCTGCCTGATGAACATGACCAGATACCTGGTGTTTTAATATGACGCCAGACTCTACGTTACCCACTAAACCTGTCAGGCTTATTTGATCACCATCCAATGTTGCATAGCCCGCAATCGGCACAGAGCAGCCACCTTCTAGACGGGCATTCATCGCCCGCTCTGCACTTACCCTGTAAGTAGTTTCTTGATCAATCAAAGGGCTAATTAAATCTAGAATAGTCTGATCATTCTCGCGAATCTCAATCCCTACTGCCCCTTGGCCAACTGCAGGCAAAGAATCGATCGCTGGAATCTCTTGCTTAATACGCGTTTCAAACTTAAGGCGAATAAGGCCCGCACACGCCAAGATAATCGCATCAAACTCACCGTCATCGAGTTTTTGAAGTCGGGTGTTTACATTGCCTCGTAAGTCTAGAATTTCTAAATCTGGGCGTTGAGCTTTCAGCTGCACAATTCGGCGCATTGAACAAGTGCCCACTTTAGCGCCTTGTGGTAGATCATTAATACCATCGTAATGATTAGACACAAATGCATCAAATGGATTTTCACGCTTTAAAATAGCGCCTAGCTCAAATCCAGGTGGAATCTCATAAGGCACATCTTTCATCGAATGCACAGCAATATCAGCCACCCCTTCCATCATGCCTATTTCTAATTCTTTAATAAACAAACCTTTGCCACCAATTTTAGATAAAGGTGAATTTAAAATCTGGTCACCCTTGGTGGTCATCTTAACCAACTCTACTTTTAAATCTGGATGAATCGCCTCCAGCCTAGCTTTTACGTGCTCTGCTTGCCAAAGTGCTAGCGGAGATTTTCGAGTTGCAATTTTCAGGGTTTTATTCATGCTTCAAGGAGTTTGTATTAAAATAGTGCCAATGTTTAGATTTTATCTATTAGTTGCCGTCTTTTTATCAAATTTTGCGATCGCGCAAGAACTCAACCTGCCAGACGCAAAAAATTTCTTTTTAGACTCACAACAAGTTTGGAAGAAAAAGATACCTATTTTAATAATGTTTTCCATTCCTGATTGTGGATATTGCAAAAAAGTTAAAGAAAATACCATTGGCCCTATGGCAGATCTCGAGGAATACCAAGATAAAGTAATCATTCGCCATATCAATGCTAATAGCTTTGATGAAATCAATGATTTTTACAATGAAACTGTTTCTCACAATGAGTTTGCCTTTAAGTATGCAGTTAATTTCTTTCCAACGGTTATGTTGGTAGACAACTATGGCGTGGTTTTGGAAAAAGTC
>NZ_CAXCCZ010000066.1:0-2814 GCF_963981275.1 uncultured Candidatus Thioglobus sp.
TCTCCAGATTCAGCCTCAACCAGCAAGCGCTGACCATAGCGAGTAATCACTAAGCCTGTTTGTGCTTTGGTTTCGTCATCTAATAAATCTTCAGAATCGTTAGATGCCTTATTAGCCCTAGCAATACGCTCAGCTTGGATTTTTTCAATGCGCCATTTTTGGCGTCGTGTAAGGCTCAATTATTTAACACTCAATTACTTAGCTAATTTGTAGTATTTATCATTTAAGAATTTAACTTCTTCTGCCTCTTCTTCTGGAAACCACCCCACACTAAAAGCCACAGCACAAGTACTCACTTGGCGGCGCAGATCAAAGTGCGTTTTCATGCGTGTGTTTTCTTTGGTATAAAAATCATCATCATGGTCAATAATGTGGCAACTCACACAAGACTCATTGTGTCGCTCTAGCGCTTCACTTTCGGCAAAGGCGTTACTTGTTGCCAGTAATGCGATTACTATAATTATTTGTTGTTTCATAATTTTCTCCTTTTAATGGCCCAAGTATACCTTTATTGGCCTAATTCAAAGAACTCGCGATTTAAATAATACGTCGTGTCCTCAATGTCTTGATCATTCCAGTCGAGATTAAAATGCTGACTGCAAGTATCTACCCAATGCGTCAACTCAACGACATCGTTCGGCTCACTCATACCCAAACCTTGGTAATATTCTGTGCCGTGGCATTTGGCGCAGCTTTCGCCGTAGAGTAATTTTCCGTCGATAATATTGGGCTCTGCCATTAATGAAAAAGGCAAAAATAAAATAGTTACCAGTAATTTACGCATGGCGTTTTAATTCTGCGATACGAATACTTGCACTTGGGTGTGAATCATGAAAAGCAGAATAAAGCTTATCCGGCGTTAAAGTAGCCGCATTATCACGGTAGAGTTTAACTAGGCTTGATACCAAATCATCTGCATTGGTGTGCTTAGCGGCAAAGGCATCCGCTTCAAACTCATGCTTGCGCGATAAGGCATTACTAATAGGTGCGATAAAAAAGCTAAATACCGGTAGTGCTAAGGTAAACAAAATCAAAGCAGCATGATTAGACACAGTGCTCACACCAAGCCCATCAAAGAACCATTCTTGCGTAATTAAATATCCTAATAATGCCAACCCTAAAAGTGAGATAGTAAAGGTGCTAACCATATGCTTGCGAATATGCTTGTGGTGAAAATGCCCCAACTCATGTGCGAGGATCGCCTCAACCTCTTGATCTTCCATACCTTCTAATAAGGTGTCAAAAAACACAATACGCTTATTTTTACCAATACCAGTAAAGTACGCATTACCGTGGGATGATCGTTTAGAGCCGTCCATCACAAATACACCGTCACTCTTAAAGCCGGTACGCGTGAGCAGATTATCAATCTTAGCTTTTAGTTCAAGATTATCTAGCGGTTTAAACTTGTTAAAAATCGGCGCAATGTAAGTAGGGTAGAGCCAAAACATTAAAAGAGAAAATCCGGTTAATACTAGCCACACATAGGCCCACCAATATTCACCCATCGCACCCATCAAATACAACACAGCATAAATCAGTGGCAAACCAATAATTAAGGTAAGTAATATTTCCTTACCAAGGTCACCCGCAAAGGTGCCAGCCGTCATTTTATTAAAACCAAATTTTTGTTCAAGCACAAAGGTACGATAAATACTAAAAGGCAAATCGATCAAACTACCAATAATCATCAAACTAATAATAAAACCCACACCTATATATATAGTGTTATCAGTTTGCGCTTGCCAAAGTGTATCTAGCCAATTAAGCCCACCACCAAGCGTCCATACTAATAGTACAACGGTTGAAAATATAATTTCAAAGTGATTGACCAAAAGCTTGGCTTGTGTATATTCAGCTGCTTTTTGGTGATCGGCCAAAGTAATTTTCTCATTAAATTCATTTGGTACAGCGTCGAATGAGTTAGCCACCGCTTTATCTTGGCGCATGTTTAGCCACAGCAGGGTAATGACATAACCCAATATTGCAATTAAAAAGATTAAAGTAAAGGTATTGAATTCCATGACTCTCCCAAGAATCGATATATGAATAATGCTATTTTACCGCTATTTTGATTATTTCCGAAATTTTTGTATTTAATGATACAGTCAGGGCTCGTATCAGAATAAACAGCTGATTTTGGCAATAAAAGAGTTAATAAATGACTTTTATTTGGTTTTAAAGTATGAATTTATCCCTGTTTTAGGGTGATTTTAATTATTTCCAATATTTTTAGAACGGGCAAGGCCCGTTCTAAAATAGGTGAAAGGCGTTGATATGAAAGAAAAATGCAAAAAAAAAAAACGATTGTTGCAAAAAAGTTACAAAATAACGTTATTTTGCAAATAAATGTTGACAAAGTGTTTTACTAAGGTATATTAACAACTTTATAACTATTCCTTGGGGGAACAGTATGAAGCGAATCGCTTTATCGGTTGCAGTTGCAGCCAGTCTTGCAGCAGGTGTTGCAACAGCCGTAGTATCTAAAGATCTAGCTTATCCATCAGGCAGCGTGTCTGCTAATGATGTTGCTGAGCAAAACTACTTTGTTAATCATTTCTATTCTTTTGGTAATTATGCAATTACTAAAAAAGGTAAAGAAATTACTGCCCTTATTCTTCGAGCTAAAGACTCAAGCCCTTTAACCCTTACCTTAGAGCGCTACTTAAACAACGAGCCAAAAGCTGAAGGTGTTAATGCACAAGATTTAGCGATTTTCCGTTCAGGCAAGCTAAAAGGTACAGGAATGCTAATTACGGATTTTTCTGATCAAGCAAAATCACAATCATATGAAATCTTCATTCCATCAATTCG
>NZ_CAXCCZ010000067.1:0-2407 GCF_963981275.1 uncultured Candidatus Thioglobus sp.
TGATTGCACTGGGTGCATTTGCTGTTTTTGGATTGGGCGATGATAAAGAAAAAGAGGCTAAGCCAGAGTCGGCAGAGAAAGTATCACAAGAATGTGAAATCCCTGCGTTTGCTAAAGCAATTGGTCACGAGGACTTGTGGCTTAAGCATAATGGCTGTCCACCAAGAGAAGAAAGCGAAAAATCTGATAAAGATTAGGTTTTTCTGTTCATTTTGAAAATTTGCCAAATTTTCAAAACTGACTGAGCTAAAGGGCTTTAAATAACAAAAAATGCCGTGAAAACGGCATTTTTAATAGGTTTTTAAGGTTTAAACTCGGTGTTTTACACCTTGTTTGTGTTATTTCTCAAATTATTAGATGATCGCACAAGCTTCATCAAAGCTTAAACGCGGACTTCTTGGGAAAATTTTGCTATGATCACCTTGGCCGATTGCACACAGAAAAATTGATTTGGTTTTTCCATCTGGGAAAAAATCCTCATCTAGTGTTTGGCTATTAAAACCACCCATTGGGCCGCAATCAAGCCCAACTGAGCGCGCTGCCAGCATAAAGTAAGCGCCTTGCAAAGTGGCATTCATCTCGCCCGCTTGTTTGATCTTTGCGTCATTGCCAGCGTACCAACTTTTGGCATCGGTATGTGGAAATAAAAATCCTAATTTTTCATAAAATTCAATATCATAGCTAATAATTGCCACTACAGGTGCTTCCATAGATTTTTCGATATTTCCCTCATCAAGATGTGCTTTTAGTTTTTGCTTGGCACTATCAGATTTGACAAAAGTGATGCGCGCAGGTGAGTTGTTAGCAGCAGTTGGCCCGTACTTCATTAATTCGTAAATTTGATGAATTTTATCATCAGAAATATTTGTATCTAGCCAGCCATTATGACTTCTGGCCTTGATAAATAAAGTGTCTAGTGCATTCTGGTCTAGCATTAAAATACCCCTTAATAATAAATAAAAAATTTCTATGCTAGATTATATATTTTTCGACTCATCGCTCTCACTCAAATTTAAAGACCATTTGACAAAGGTGGGAATAAAATTTGAACAGCAAAATGACGATGATTTTGGCTCCGTGCAGGGAGAGATTATCTCTATTGCGGATGATACAGCTGACGAAGTGTTAGATGAATTACAAGAATTGTACGATGATCTGCAAGAGGAGCTTGAGAAAATTTTAGAAAAATCTGACGAAGGCTTGATGATGAATGCAGCTGGCATGGAAGTGAAGCTTAAAGATGGCAGCATTTGCACGCTTCGAGTTGCTCCAGATGTGGTTACCCGCATTCTAACGGTGTTAGAATTTGACGAGTTGCAAGCGTTTGTAGAAAATATAGCCAAGAGTGTGGAAAGCCCAGATGATGGCCACTTTTGTCACAACATAGAAGAGGAGAAAATATGAAAAAAATTACCATTATTGGCTCGGGTTTTGCAGGATTAACTGCTGTTAGAACTATTAGAAAGCAAGATAAAGAAGTTGAAATTACGCTTATTTCCCCAAAAGCAGAATTGGTTTATATGCCAAGCTTGATTTGGGTGCCGTCGGGCGCAGCTGATAAGAAAGATATTGTGATACCGCTGGATAATTTTTTCAAACGCATGGGTGTTGTGCATATTGTCAGCGAAGTAACGGGCTTGGAAAATCAAGGCAGGTCGGTACTAACACCAATTGGCACTTATGAGAATGACGCGCTGATCATTGCTTCAGGCGGGCGTTTTATTAAAAAACTACCTGGCATTAAGCATGCCATCACCCCATGTGAAGGTTTAGAGGCGGCTGAGGCTATTCGTGATCGAGTAAAGGCGATGGATGGTGGTGATATTGCCGTTGGTTTTAGTGGCAATCCTAAAGAGCCAAGTGCGATGCGTGGCGGCCCGATGTTTGAGTTTTTGTTTGGATTGGATACTCAGCTTCGCTCTGAAGGTAGACGTGATAAATTTAAACTAACTTTCTTTACTCCAGCGGCAAAGCCGGGTGCTCGCCTAGGTGAAAAGGCAGTAGGCGGATTGCTGAGTGAGATGAAAAAACGTGATATCACCACTCATCTTGGTCATAAGATGAAAGAGTTTACAGACAGTAAAGTGATCACTGAAGGTGGCGAGTTTGCCGCTGATTTAATTTTATTTATGCCTGGCATGACTGGCAACACTTGGTTTGACAATACTGATCTTGCGCGTAGCGAAGGTGGCATGTTGAAGGCTAATAAATTTTGTGAAGTAGAAGGTGTAGACAAAGTATTTGTCGCAGGTGATTCAGGCTCTTTCCCAGGGCCAGAGTGGATGCCAAAACAAGCTCATATGGCTGACTTGCAAGCTGCGGCAGCAGCTAAAAATGCACTGGATAATCTTAACGGTAAAGATTCTAGCCATACCTTCAAAATTGAGCTGATGTGCATTGTGGATTC
>NZ_CAXCCZ010000068.1:0-2223 GCF_963981275.1 uncultured Candidatus Thioglobus sp.
CCATCATTCCGTTATTGGTTTACATCTTTAAACCAAAATATGTGTTTGGTGATAAAAAATAGGTTGTATTATAGGCAAGGCCTATAATACTTACTTTACAAAGGCTTGTTTTTTTTGCAAGCCTTTTTTTTGAATTGTGATATTATAGGCAAGGCCTATAATACTTATAAAATAGGTAAAAATGTCAATTAGGAAAATACAGTTTAACGAAGATCATTACTACCATGTTTTTAACAGGGGTGTGGATAAGCGTAATATATTTGAATCGCAAGAGGATCTTTATTATTTTTTCAAAAGGCTGATTGATTTAAACAAGGATGGTACAAACCCTAGTATCAATAACAATAGATATAAAGGCCAAGGGAGGGTGGCAAAAGATGAAGATGCAGGTGCATTAGTATCTATTGTTTCTTATTGTCTGTTGCCAAATCACTTTCATTTAGTATTAAAACAAGAGTCAGAGAGCGGCATATCTAAGTTTATGCAAAAGTTAGGTACAAGTTATACAATGTATTTCAATCAAAAATACAAGCGTTCTGGATCATTGTTTCAAGGGAAGTTTAAAGCTAATATGATTGATGGTGAGTTTGGATTGCCGGTGCTGTCTGTGTATGTAAATTTAAACTATATACATCATCGCATAAATCCAAAATCTAGTTTGGTCAAGTCTAGTATTTTTGAATATTTAGGTACGGAATTGGGTGAGTCTATTTGTAACAAGAAAGAGGTTGACAGTGTAATTTCTGAAATAGGCTCAATTCAAGAATACAAGACTTTTTCTAAAAATACATCTAAAGTGTTTGGAGAAAATAAAGGTTTAATTATTAAAGATATTGACTTGGATTTGATTTTTGAATAAGTATTATAGGCAAGGCCTATAATACCAAAATAGAAAGGCAGTCCAAGGGGATAGAGGTATAATTTTGAGAATATTGATTTATAGATGGTTTAATGGCGTTAATTGTACAAAAATATGGTGGAACATCGGTTGGTTCGGTTGAGCGAATTCAGGCAGTTGCACAAAAAATTAAAGCATTTGCAGATGGTGGCGACCAGCTAGTGGTGAGTGTTTCCGCGATGAGTGGTGAGACCAATCGAATGACCGCTTTGGCGCAAGAGATTCAGACCGTGCCATCCCTTCGTGAGATGGATATGCTGCTAACTACAGGTGAGCAAGTCACTATTTCATTACTATCTATGGCGCTTCAGCAACTGGGTTGTGATGCAATTAGTTATCTGGGCTCTCAAGTGCGTATTGTGACGGACTCAGAGCATGGTAAGGCGCGTATTAAATCGATCGATGATCACCGCATTCATGCGAGTTTAGATGCGGGCAAAGTGGTTGTAGTTGCTGGTTTTCAAGGGATTGATGAGCAGGGTCATATTACTACTTTAGGTAGAGGTGGCTCGGATACCACAGCCGTGGCATTGGCTGCAGCGCTTAAAGCGGACGAATGCCAGATTTATACGGATGTGGACGGGGTTTATACTACCGATCCACGTATTGAGCCAAATGCTCGAAAAATGAAATCAGTGAGTTATGAGGAGATGCTGGAGATGGCATCGCTCGGCTCTAAAGTTTTGCAAATTCGCTCAGTTGAATTTGCATCAAAATATAAAGTGCCGTTAAGGGTGTTGTCATCATTGATTGACAATCCAGTTGGCACGTTAATTACCAGTGAGGAAAATATTGTGGAACAAGCGGTTATTTCAGGCATTGCGCATAATAAAGATGAAGCAAAATTAAGTTTAATTGGCGTTCCGGATAAGCCTGGTATTGCCTTTAAAATTCTCAAAGCGATCAGTAGTGCGAATATTGAAGTGGATATGATTGTCCAAAGTGTGTCTGCGCGTGAAGGGCTGACTAATTTTGCCTTTACTGTGCACCGTAATGATTTTGATAAAGCGTTAAGTATTCTAGAGGTGGTTTGTAAGGACTTAGATGCTATTGGCGTACAAAGCGACGACAAGGTGGTTAAAGTGTCGCTAGTGGGTATTGGTATGCGCTCACATGCGGGTATTGCTTCGCAGATGTTTGAAGTACTGCACCATGAAGGGATTAACATTCAGATGATTTCTACCAGTGAGATTAAAATCTCTGTAGTGATTGATGAAAAATATTTAGAATTAGCGGTGCGTTCATTACACAGCGCGTTTGAATTAGATAAGGAATAAGAAGATGCCAGGATTTGACGATAGAGATGGATTAATTTGGTTTGATGG
>NZ_CAXCCZ010000069.1:0-2100 GCF_963981275.1 uncultured Candidatus Thioglobus sp.
CCATCAAAATTTTTGCCAACATGGATAATTGAGTGCTTATCTTTCACCCAAAATCCTTGTTGGCTTTTTGCTTGAACATTGTGCCCTAAGGCCTTGGCTCGAGAATTCTGTGCAATTTGATTAGTAGTGGGCGCAAGCAACTCACCAATTAATGTCACGATAATTACAAACACTAATGCTGTTTTAATAACAATCTTAACAATATTCATAATTGAAACACCTGAACCTCTGACAATAATCAGCTGTGAGGTTGCTGCTAAATGACCCAATGCCAATAATGATCCCAGCAAAATAACTACAGAAGAGTGCCCAGAAATGATATCTGGCAACTTTAAGGAAATATAAGTAATAGCTTCAATAACGGTATAGTTTGCTTGCCCAATATCGTTCACTTCATTCAGAAAACTAAAAAACGAATAAACACCTAGCCAAATCAACATTACAGCTAAAGTGTAAAAAGCCATGGTTTTAATAATGTAACGGTCTAAAATTTTCATTAAAATACAGTCTATAAAATCGATTTATTCAATACAGCACTATTATGACAAATATTCACAGCGATAGAATCCTTATTCTTGATTTTGGCTCTCAATACACTCAACTCATTGCCCGTCGCGTACGCGAGATTGGCGTGTACTGTGAATTATTTCCTTACGATGTAGATATAGCCTTTATTAAAGATTTCAATCCTAAGGGTATTATTCTATCAGGCGGACCTGATACAGTTACTACTGACGATTCAGCCAGAGCACCTCAAATTGTGTTTGATTTAGGCGTGCCAATCCTAGGCATTTGTTACGGCATGCAAACCATGGCTATGCAGCTTGGCGGCCAGGCCACCTCTGCAGATAAGCATGAATACGGTTTTGCTCAAATTCGTGCTCGTAATCATTCGCCACTACTGAGCGATATTACCGACGATGTAAATGATGAAGGCCATAGCCTGCTTGATGTATGGATGAGTCATGGTATTGAAGTCACCAAACTTCCAGAAGGATTTGAACGCATTGCCAATACAGATAACTGCGCCATTGCTGGTTTTGCCAATACTGAGAAAAATTACTATGGCCTTCAATTTCACCCAGAAGTCACTCACACCACACAAGGTCAGAGAATTTTAGAGCGCTTTGTAGCTAAGATTTGTGGCTGCGAAAAACAATGGACAACCGAAAACATTATTACCGATTTAGTTCAAAGCTTGAAAGATCAAATCGGCACAGGCAACGTACTACTTGGCCTATCAGGTGGTGTTGACTCATCCGTTGTAGCCGCCCTACTGCATCAAGCGATTGGTGATCAGCTCACCTGTGTATTTGTTGATAACGGCCTACTTCGTCTTAACGAAGGCGATGAAGTGATGAAAACTTTTGCTGATAATATGGGTGTGAAAGTTATTCGCGCTAATGCACAAAAGAAATTCTACGATGGTCTTGCTGATGAAAACGATCCCGAAAAGAAAAGAAAAATTATTGGCGGTGCTTTTATTGAAGTATTTGAAGAAGAAGCCAAACACCTGGACGATATCAAATTCTTAGCTCAAGGCACAATTTATCCAGATGTGATCGAATCTGCAGGTGCAGCGTCCGGAAAGGCTAAAGTGATCAAATCACATCACAATGTTGGCGGCTTGCCAGATGACCTTAAATTTGAGTTGGTAGAGCCTTTAAGAGAACTCTTTAAAGATGAGGTTCGCACTATTGGTGTAAAACTCGGCATCCCTGCTCATATGCTCTATCGCCACCCATTCCCTGGCCCAGGGCTTGGTGTTCGTATTCTTGGTCAGGTTAAAGAGGAATATGCCAATATTTTACGTGAAGCAGACGCCATCTTTATGGATGAACTTTACAAACACAATTTATATGACACTGTTAACCAGGCTTTTGCCGTATTTTTGCCGATCAAATCTGTCGGAGTCACGGGTGATGAGCGTCGTTATGATTATGTTATCGCCTTACGTGCCGTTGAAACCATCGACTTTATGACCGCTAGATGGGCACGCCTACCGTATGATTTCCTTGATATTGTTTCTAACCGTATCATGAATGAAATCACGCGTGTTTCACGTGTAGTTTATGACATATCGGGCAAGCCACCGGCCAC
>NZ_CAXCCZ010000070.1:0-2054 GCF_963981275.1 uncultured Candidatus Thioglobus sp.
ACAATGGTCATATCAGGATTTTCACAACTATAGCGATACGCAATTTGATCCATCATATATTTACTAAATCCATAAGGATTTTCTGGGTTTTCGGTGCCCACTGTTTGGGGTGAGGGCAAACTGCCGTAAGTAGCTGCCGAGCTAGCGTACACCATCACCGCGTCATCATTTTTGGCTTTGTTTAACAAATCATAAAATGAATTAACATTAGTTTGCATGACAATTTCTTGGTCATACACACGTGTGTCTGAAATTGCCGCCTGATGGAACATGTAGTCAAATTTATAATCATCTAATAACGCTAAGTCAGCTTTGCTATTGATATTGCCACAAACTACATCGCCCGTAAAACCGATCAAATTTTTGTAATGGCCGAAGCTTTGCAGATTGCCATTAGCAAAAGTTGCCTCACTCCTAAAACAGTCAAAAACTACTACTTGAGAATCAGGATAATTTTCTTGAAAATAAAAAGCTAGATTGCTACCGATAAAGCCCGCGCCGCCGGTAATTAAAATAGTCTTATTGTTGAAGTCTGTATTGCTATATGTCATCTTTATCAGTTGATTAAATGTATGGTTCATATGATAAACGAAAACCCGGTTAAAATTCAACATTCATCAAGGTTATGCTCAGTATAATCAACTCAATCTGATACGCTTAATATCACCTATGGAATACTCTAAAAATTTCTATCAAATCAAATCAAATAGTGAGATTTTTGATCGAATAAATGCCGAGCGTGAAGAGATTGGCTATTACAATTTGCCCTATCAAGATACAGCTGAGATTAAAGACTATGCACAAAGCATTAATAAAAAGCACATCGTCGTTTTGGGTATTGGTGGATCCAGCCTCGGTGCACGAGCAATTTATGAGTTTTTATTGTCATCTAACAATTACACCAAAGATTTGCTTTTTTTGGAAACGATTGACCCGCTTAAAATTAAACTCTGTTTAAAAAAAGTAGATTTGAATGATGCTCAATTTGTAGTTATTTCTAAATCAGGCAATACCATTGAAACTTTGAGTTTGTTTAAATACCTCAATTCTCTGGTGGAAATTAATAGCACTAACTGCACCATCATCTCTGAAACTAAAAGCAATCTCACACAATTTGCCAATGACAACAACATCAAATCCTTTGATTTGGCTGAGGATATAGGTGGGCGTTTCTCCGTATTTAGTGTTGTGGGCTTAGTGCCACTAGCCATGGTGGGTGTTGATATCGATAATTTACTGAATGGTTGTAAGCGTGTGGCTGATAGTTTTTTTGAGCAAACAAGTTACTACAAACCTATTATCAGAAAAGCCAGATTTTTAGTTGAGAACAAAAACAGATTCAATATTAATGTTGTTTTTTCTTATTCATCTCTATTGGAAAGTTTTAACAAATGGTATGTGCAGCTTTGGGCAGAGAGCCTGGGCAAGATCAATATTAATGGCACTCGCCAAGCGCTTACGCCTGTTGGCCTGGTTGGACCAGTTGACCAGCATAGTTTTTTGCAAATGATCATGGACGGTGTGAGGGATAAAACCGTTACTTTTATTAAGATTAACGATCTTAAAGATAGTAGTAGTATTCCAAAAGACACGGCTAATAAGTTTGATGGCTTGGCTTGCGGCTATGCAGAAGGCTACAGTTTTAATGATCTGTTAAACATGCAAGCTGATGCAACCATTCAGTCAATTGAAGAACAAGATGATATCCCTTGCGACGTAATTTCAATTCGCACTGTTGATGAATATAATATCGCTAAAATTATGTTTAGTTATCAATTGCTAGTTTCTTGTATTGGTGCATTTTTACAAATCAATACATATGACCAGCCAGGAGTTGAATATGGCAAAATTAACTTAGCTGAAAAATTTCAAAGATAAACTATGAGTATCATTAATAAATGTCTATTTCCTGTAGCAGGCTACGGTACGCGCTTTTTACCAGTCACTAAAGCCATCCCTAAAGAGATGTTGCCAATTCTTACCAAGCCACTCATTCAGTACGGCGTGGAAGAGGCCATGAGCGCTGGTATGACAACCATGGCCATGGTTACCAG
>NZ_CAXCCZ010000071.1:0-1887 GCF_963981275.1 uncultured Candidatus Thioglobus sp.
GGCAAGGTTGTTGGGGGTGCGCTTTACGATGTGCCTAGCTGGTTTACCGATAGTTTTTTGGATGTGGCTGAAGATGCACAGGATGCACTTGATGAAAACAAAACGGTTTTATTGTATTTTCATTTAGACGGTTGCCCATATTGCGACGCCATGCTGACGCAAAATTTTAAAAGTGGTGAAAATTTAGCTTTTATTAAAAAACATTTTTCTGTCGTTGCGGTGAATATCAGGGGGTCGAGAGAAATTACCATGAGTGAATCTGAAAGCAAAACTGAGCAAGCACTCAGCGAAATGCTGGCGGTAAAATATACGCCAACCATTATTTTTTTAGATGAGAGTGGCAAGCAAGCCTTTAGAACAAATGGCTATCGTGATGTTGCCGCTTTTAGGCAAGTGCTAGAATATGTGGCTAGTAAATCTTACAAAAATACGACGTTATCAAATTATATCGAAGCCCAGCAAAATGCCAGCCAAGCCTATACTTTTATTAATCATGCGAGCTTGCAAGTGGCGTCTAATTTCCAAGAGTTTGATCAGCCAGTGGCGATACTATTTGAAGATAAAGACTGTACAGCGTGCGAAGATTTTCATCAAAATTTGATTAATAGGAAGGATGTAAAAGCAGAATTGGATAAATATTTATTCGTAAGATTTGATGCTTATTCTGATGAAAAAATTATTAATTTTAATGGCAAGAAAACCACGCCAAGACAAATGGTTAAAGACTTTGATTTAAATTATCGTCCAGGAATCTTGCTATTTGATGAGGGTGAGAATATCACAAAAATTGATGGAAAGCTTTTCAGTTTTCATTTTAATACGGTGTTGAAGTATGTCAGTGGTAAGCATTATCAGTATTATCCAAAATTTAGCACTTATCTGCGCGCTAGACAGGCCGAACTGCTAGAGAAAGGCATTGACATTAATATTGTGGACTAAGCATGACTCTTGAGCAATACTTAATATTTTTAACAATCACTCTAGCGTGGATGTTTACACCTGGACCTACAACATTATTTTCTGTTAATAATGGTATTCGATACGGCGCGAAAAGGGCAGTTCTTGCTGCATTTGGAAATATCTTGGCTTTTCAAATTTTGGTGTTATTGAGTATTCTCGGCTTAGGAGTTGTATTAGCTGCCTCTACAATCGCCTTTCAAGTATTAAAAATAATAGGCACTTTGTATTTGGTTTATTTAGGGTTTAAACTCTGGACAGCACCTATTGCTACCTTTAAAGAAGGTGATAATTTTGAGCAGCAAGATGCTAGCCAGCGAGTATTGTTTAGACGTGCATTTTTTACCACCTTGTCAAACCCTAAGGCGTTGACTTATATTTCAGCGCTTTTGCCACAATTTATCAATGTTAATAATTTTGAAATTATGCATTTGCTTACTATTTCACTAACCATTGCCTTGGTTCAGTTTATTGTATTTACCTCTTATGCTATGTTGGCTAGTAGTATTCAAGTGTGGTTAAAAAACGAGAATAATTGTCGCTGGTTTAATAGATTCAGTGGTTCAACCTTTGTTGGATTTGGGGTGGCACTTGGCCTATCTGATCGTTGATTAAGAGAATGATTATGTATTCTGGAGAGATTTTATGACGATTGCTTCCGCTATTTTTCTGCTGTTTTTGATTATGGACCCTTTTGCCAACGTGCCCATTTTCTTAGGTTTGTTAAAGAATCTGCCAGCCCCAAGGCGTCGAGCTATTATTATTAGAGAGTTGTTAATAGCTCTGTTGATCTTGCTAATATTCATGTTTTCAGGAAAATATATTTTGCAGTTATTGCAAATATCAGAATCTTCACTGGGTGTGGCTGGCGGTGTTGTATTGTTTTTGATTTCTTTAAAAATGATTTTTTCTGGCTCTGAAGATATTTTT
>NZ_CAXCCZ010000072.1:0-1667 GCF_963981275.1 uncultured Candidatus Thioglobus sp.
GCTTTTGTGTTGGATATCGAGATTAGAAAGCGCACCCAGGATCAAAAATCATTGGACGATGTGCTTAGATATGCTTGGGTAAATCATCAGCAAAGTGGCCTGGAAGATAATACAATTCAATTAATTGTTAAGCAATTAACAAATAGCGATTTTACTGAGTTTTTTGATGATTACCTTTATGGCGTTAAAGAGTTACCATTGCAAGAGAGTTTTGCATATGTGGGTGTTGAATATAAGCTGGTCAAGCGTTTAGAAGATTTAACTGATTTTGGACTTACAATCAAAACACAAGGTGAGTTTAGTCAAATCACGCAGGTATTTGCCAATACTAGTGCGCAACAATCAGGGCTTTATGTGGGTGATAAGATTGTCAGCGTTAATTATCAACAGCTTAAAGACAAGCCTTTGGTTGCACAAATTAACGCCTATACTCAAGGTGAAGTGATAAAAGTCGGTGTATTGCGTGATGAGCTACTACTAGAGATTTTGGTGACTATTGGTCAAATAACCCCATCATTTTGTCAGCTAAGCTTAAATACTGAGCTTGACAATCAAACTAATAAACAACAAAAACAATGGCTTTACCAAGAGTAATATTGCCTAAATTGCTTGTTAAGCCAGTGGGCCGCGCTATTAGTGATTTTGGTATGATTAAAGAAGGCGACAAGATTTTGCTCGCTGTTTCTGGCGGTAAGGACTCTCTAAGCTTGTTTCACTTGCTTAGGCATTTTCAGCGTCACGCACCGATTAAATTTGACTTAGGCGTAGTTACCATTGATCCTCAAGTTGAGGGTTTTGAGCCACAAGCTTTAGAGGTTTTTTTTAAGAAATTCGACACCCCTTATTTCTTTGAAGAATTTCCAATTTTGGAGCAAGCTAAAGAAAGTATGAAGGGTGATTCATACTGTTCGTTTTGTGCTCGCATTAAGCGCGGTCTTATGTATAAAATTGCCAGACTTGAGGGTTATAACGTTTTGGCATTAGGTCAACATTTGGATGATCTGAGTGAAAGCTTAATGATGAGCATGTGTCATAATGGCAAAATTCAAACCATGAAGGCGCATTATATTAATGATGCTAAAGACCTGCGCATAATTCGCCCTATGGTATATGTGCGTGAGCGTCAATTGGCCGACTTTGCAGCCTCTGTTAATTTACCTGTTATTGCTGATTCCTGTCCAGCTTGTTTTACCATGCCCACTGAGCGCGACCATTTTAAACAATGGCTTTTAACAGAGGAAAAGCGCACGCCAAATTTATACAAAAACTTATTAAGTGCCATGAGGCCAATGCTGGATGAGGTTAATGATTAAATTTATTCTAACATTCTTTTCAATTTTGCCATTAAGGTTAAACCATTTAATTGGTTCATTAATTGGTCATTATTTATATTTTACTAAGAGCGATTCTAAAGAAGTTGTGAGTAAAAATATTGAAATTTGCTTCCCTCAACTGGATAAATATGAACAGCAGATTCTCATTAAAAAATCCCTAATAGAAACCGGAAAAGGCTTGAGTGAGTCTGGTTTTGTTTGGCTAAGAAGTTTTGATGATAACGCTAAGCACGTTACCAAAACAACAGGACTTGAGCATCTAAATAGCCCAGATCCAATTATTCTGCTGGTGCCTCATTTTGGTTGTTGGGAGATTACTGGTCGGGTGTTATC
>NZ_CAXCCZ010000073.1:0-1613 GCF_963981275.1 uncultured Candidatus Thioglobus sp.
GGTAAAGATGCGGTAACACACTATCGCGTGATTGATCGTTTTGCTCATCATACCCATGTGAAATGTATTTTGGAAACGGGGCGTACGCATCAAATCCGCGTGCATATGTCGCATATTGAACATCCATTAGTGGCCGATCCTATGTATGGCGGCAAGATACGCTTCCCCAAAAAGGCTAATGAAAAACTTAAAGAAACGCTTAAGCGCTTTAATCGCCAAGCGCTTCACGCCAAAAAACTCAGTTTGGTGCATCCGATTTCTGGGGAGGAAATTTCTTGGAAAGCACCACTGCCACAAGACTTACAAGACTTATTAAAAGTATTAGGCGAGTTTGACTCAATCTAGCGACAAAAACAAACCCTCTTTGAAAGCCAATTTTCCTGGCAATGTTCAGCTAATTTCTACCACTCGTTATTTCAACGGAGCAGGCAAGGCCTGCTCAGATAAAACAGGATATACAGATTTTAATTTAGCTACACACGTTGGTGATAATCCGCAAATAGTGGCTAATAATCGAGCACAATTAATTCAGCGGTTTAATCTACCTGCTGAGCCAAAATATTTAGAGCAGGTTCATTCTAATATTTGTCTGGATGCTTCAAGTGCAGAGTGTGTGGGAGATGCTGTTATCACCAAAGAAAAAGGTGTCGTTTGCGCAGTGCTCACAGCTGATTGCTTGCCAATTTTTATCTCTAATCATTCTGGTACACAAGTAGCTGTAGCTCATGCAGGCTGGAAGGGTGTGTTAAACGGCATTATTGAAGCCACAATTGCCAAGTTCAATCAGCAAGATTTGTTGGTGCATTTTGGTCCGGCCATTTCTCAAGAGAATTTTGAAGTGGGTCAGGATGTTTTCGATCAATTTGTAAATAAGAGTCAAACGCTTGAAAAAGCATTTATTCCGTTTAAAGATAAATACAAGCTCGACATCTACCAAGCAGCAAGCATTATTTTAAATGACTTAGGTGTTAAAAATATCAGTGGTGGCGATGAGTGTACATACACACAATCAGCTGATTATTTTTCATATCGTCGAGATGGCGCTCAATCAGGACGCATGGCGCATTTAATTTGGATGGAGTAATTTGGAGGAAGGCAAGGCCTTCCTCCAAATTGCTACTTAGTTAGGGATTTGATGATTGCTTTTTTGAAGATTGGTGCAAAGATAAATAATAATGGAAATCCTACTATCCAAGCATACACAAAACTCGTTAGCCATTTTTCAATAGTTTGATCAACCCAGCCGATGTTCATGTAGGTCACTACAAAAGACATGATAAAAATCATAAAAGCCGACATCACAATGCTAAAAATTAAATGCACTTTCTTTTCCATGGTTACTCTTCTTTAGCCTTAACTTTTCCACTAATGCTAAAATCCATTTGCTTGGTATCTGTATTCAAATGATAATAATGCAGTGGTTTTTGCTTGCGCTGCTTTTGTTGAATCACACAGCCCACCACCTCAAACTTACCCTTAAGCTCGATTTCATCATGCTGTGTATTTAAAGGCACTAAGAATTTATCCCCACCGCGCTCAATGTACTGGCGAAAATACAGATCATCTTCATAGCGAATAACCGCATAAGCCCGATTATGCACCGCCATACCAGG
>NZ_CAXCCZ010000074.1:0-1535 GCF_963981275.1 uncultured Candidatus Thioglobus sp.
TTGAAGCGGTGGATTATGACAAGAGTATTCTGAAAGTTGAAGTCTTAATTTTTGGACGTACAACCTCGGTAGATCTTGAATTCTCACAAGTAGAAAAAACGTAAGTATAGCGACTATGTCGCGTTTTAACCGGGGAGCTTAATAGGCGCTTGCACCCAAACGAGGAAATCCCTCAAGGAAGAAAAATGGCTAAAAAGATTGAATCATACATTAAGCTTCAGGTGCCTGCACAAGAAGCTAACCCTTCACCACCGGTTGGTCCTGCACTAGGTCAACATGGTGTAAACATCATGGAGTTTTGTAAGGCGTTTAACGCAAAAACTCAAGAAATCGACAAAGGTATGAAAGTACCAGTAATTATTACGGTTTATAGTGATCGTAGCTTTACTTTTGTTACTAAAACTCCGCCGGCAGCCTTGTTAATTCTTAAAGTAACAGGTATTAAGAAAGGCTCTGGTGTTCCACATACTGATAAAGTGGGTAATATTACTCGTGCTCAATTAGAAGAGGTCGCAGCAATCAAAATGAAAGATTTGAATGCAAACGATATGGAAGCAGCAGTAACAATTATTGCCGGAACAGCTCGTTCTATGGGCATCACGGTGGAGGGTTAATCAGATGGCTAAGTTAACTAAAAAACAAAAAAATATCGCAGAAAAAGTTGAAATTGGTAAGCGTTATGCAATTGAAGATGCTTTGGCGTTGATTAAAGATTGTGCAACCTCAAAGTTTGATGAATCTATTGATGTGAGTGTTAATCTTGGTGTTGATGCTAAGAAATCTGACCAAAACGTTCGTGGTGCCGTTGTACTGCCTAACGGTACAGGTAAGACTGTTCGTGTTGCGGTATTCACACAAGGCGATAACGTTGCTAAAGCGACTGATGCTGGCGCTGATGTTGTGGGTATGGAAGATTTAATGAAGTCTATGCAAGATGGTGATCTAGATTATGACGTTGTTATTGCATCACCTGATGCAATGGGTGTTGTTGGTCGTTTAGGCCAGGTATTGGGTCCTCGTGGATTAATGCCTAACCCTAAGGTTGGTACTGTGACTCCGGATGTTGCTACAGCAGTTAATAACGCTAAAGCAGGTCAAGTGCGTTACCGTACTGATAAAGCAGCAATTGTTCATGCTGGTATTGGTAAAGCCTCATTTGACGTTAAGGCGTTAGCTGAGAATATTACAGCATTAATGGAAGCGCTTAAAAAGGCTAAGCCAAGTTCAGCTAAAGGTATTTACTTTAAAAAATTAAGTGTTTCTTCAACAATGGGCGCTGGCGTCTCTGTTGATTTAAGCACGCTTGATATTTAAAAACATCAAGCAATAAATTCTTTGGGTCGTAGGGTTTGTTCCTTGCGTTCCTCAAAGACCATAGGTGTAAATTCTCCTCCTGGAGTTTTTACATAAATGACTGATAACACAGTCGGCCTATGTAGAGGGTACGTGAGTACTCTATGGCGAAAGTTATAATAATATGACTTTCTTTTTTAAACTGTTCAGGAGAGGCAAATGGCTCTAAATCTTGAAGCAAA